>JAYTXW010000079.1:0-16366 GCA_043742745.1 Sphingomonadaceae bacterium | reverse complement strand
CGGGGCGGCGATGATCAAACTAATGGCAATGCTGACCCTGCTTGCCGCCGCGCCGGTGGCGGCGGAAAGCGGGAGCGGCCCCTATCCGCTGCTCGTTATTCGGGGCGCGACGATCATCACCGGCGACGGGGGGCCACCATATGGCCCCGCCGATATCGTCGTCCGCAACGGGCGCACCGCCGAAATCCTGCCGGCCGGAACCCCCGGTCTGGCGATGAAGCCCGACCGCATTCCGCGCGGCGCGGCGCGCGAGATCGACGCGACGGGGATGTACGTCCTCCCCGGCTTCGTCGATATGCACGGCCATCAGGGCGACCCGGCCAAGTCCCCCGACCCCGCTTACGCCTATAAGCTGTGGCTCGCGAGCGGGGTGACGACGGTGCGCGGCGTCCACCTTTACGGCGAGAACGTTGCCCATGCCGTCGCCGACAAGCGCGCGAGCGCCGCCGGCACCCTCGTCGCGCCGACACTGTTTACCTATAAGGCGCTCGCCAGCGGCTGGGGCGACGGTCGCGTCGACAGCCCCGACAAGGCGCGCGCATGGGTTCGCTGGGCGGCCAAGGCCGGGGTCGACGGCATCAAGTTCTTCAACAAGGGCGACGAGACCCCGGCGATCGACCGCGCCGCGATCGACGAGGCGAAAAAGCTTGGCCTTGGCACCGTCGCGCATTTGTCGCAGCCCAACGTCGGCGACTTCAATGCGCGCGACGCGGCGGCGGCGGGGCTGGTAACGGTCACCCATTTCTACGGGCACTTCGAATCGCTGCTCAAGGACCGTCGCCTGCAGGCATCGCCGCCGGGGTATAATTATAACGACGAAGCCGACCGCTTCGGCAGCATCGCGACGATCTGGGACCAAGTGTACGAACCCGGCAGCCCCGAATGGCGCGACTATCTGGCGGCGCAAAAGGCGACCGGTGTGACCTTCGACCCGACCTTCACAATCTATTCGGCGTCGCGCGACCTGATGCACGCGCGCAACGCCGACTGGCAGGCGGACTATGCCCTGCCGTCGATGACCGATTATTTCAGTTCGAACCGCGACAATCACGGGTCGTATTTCTATAACTGGACGACCGCCGATGAGGTGACGTGGCGCGATTTCTTCCGTCGCTACATGACGCTGATCAACGATTACAAGAACATCGGCGGGCGCGTGACGACGGGGTCCGATTCAGGATTCATCTATCAGATTTGGGGGTTCGGCTATCTGCAGGAGTTTGAACTGTTGCAGGAGGCGGGGTTTGCTCCGCTCGAAGTGATCCGCTCGGCGACGATCAATGGCGCGCGGACGCTGATGGACCCGAAGCACTCCGAGCCTGATTTCGGCCTGGTCCGCGTCGGCATGGCGGCTGACCTCGTCGTCGCGCCGGAGAATCCGCTGGCGAACTTTAAAACGCTGTATGGGTCGGGCTTCATCCGTCTCGACCCCGCGACGAACCGGTCGAAGCGCGTCGGCGGCATCCGCTGGACGATCAAACACGGCATCGTCTACGACGCCCCCGCGCTCCTCGCCGACGTGCGGGCGATGGTCACGGCGGCAAAGGCAGCCCCGCGCTGACGTTGCCCACGCGCCGCGCGCCGCCTACATCGTTGTCATGCCCGATACGCTAACGCCCGACACACTCACAATCGCCCTCCACCAGTCGAACGCGAGCGTCGGCGACCTGCGCGCCAACGCCGACGCAATACTCGCTGCTCGCGCCGATGCCGGAGCGGTCGACCTGGTCGTCACCCCCGAACTGTCGCTGATCGGCTATCCGCCCGAGGACCTGGTCCTGAAGCCCGCCGCCGTTGCCGCGTGCGCCGCCGAGCTCGATCGGCTCGCGGCTGCGACCGGCGATGGCGGACCGGGGTTGCTCGTCGGGCTGCCGTGGGTCGACGGCGGCAAGCTGTATAATGCGATGGCGCTGCTCGACGGCGGGCGGATCGTGGGGGTGACGCGGAAGCACGACCTGCCCAATTATGGCACGTTCGACGAGAAACGGGTGTTCGCCAGCGCCCCGCTGCCGGGGCCGCTGACCTTTCGCGGGGTGCGGCTGGGGGTGCCGATCTGCGAGGACATCTGGACGCCGGACGTCGCCGAATGCCTCGCCGAGACGGGGGCGGAGATGCTGATCGTCCCCAATGGCTCGCCGTTCGAGGTCGGCAAGGATGACCGGCGCTTGAGCCTCGGCGTGTCGCGCGTGGTCGAGACGGGATTGCCGCTCGCCTATCTTAACCGCGTCGGCGGGCAGGACGAGCTGGTGTTCGACGGTGCGAGTTTCATCGTCAACGCCGACCGCAGCCTAGCGGCGCAGCTGCCCGACTGGGACGAGGCATTGGTAACAACACGCTGGACGCGGAGCGCGAGCGGCTGGGTGTGCGCGCCGGGGGGCATTGCCCGCCTCGACGACGAGCCTGCCGATATCTATCACGCGATGGTGGTGGGCTTGCGCGACTATGTGAACCGCAACCGCTTCCCCGGCGTCGTCCTCGGCCTGTCGGGCGGGATCGACAGCGCGCTGTCGGCGGCGGTCGCGGTCGATGCGCTGGGGGCCGACCGGGTGTGGTGCGTGATGCTGCCGTCGCGCTTCACCGGCAGCCAAAGCCTCGACGACGCCGCCGAATGCGCGCGGCTGCTTGGGTGCCGCCTCGATACGGTGGCGATCAAACCGGCGATGGCGGCGTTCGACGCGATGCTGGCGCCCCTGTTCGAGGGGCGGTCGCCAGATATTGCCGAAGAGAACATCCAGTCGCGCATCCGCGGGCTGAGCCTGATGGCGATCTCCAACAAGTTCGGGCCGATGCTGCTGACGACGGGCAACAAGAGCGAGATGTCGACCGGTTACGCGACGATCTACGGCGACATGGCGGGCGGGTTTTCGGTGCTGAAGGACGTGTACAAGACGACGGTGTTTCGGCTGTGCGAGTGGCGCAACGCGCACCATCCGCGCCTTGGCCTGGGACCCCGCGGGCCGGTGATGCCGCAGCGGGTAATCGACAAGCCGCCGACCGCCGAGCTCCGCGATAACCAGCGCGACGATGACAGTCTGCCGCCGTACGACCTGCTCGATGCGATTCTCGCCGGGCTGATCGAAGACGAGGCGTCGGCGAGCGATCTGGTGGCCAAGGGTTTCGACGCCGCGACCGTCGCGCGGATCGAACGGCTCCTCTACATCGCCGAATATAAGCGCCGCCAAGCTCCGCCGGGGGTTAAGATCGGGCGGCGAAACTTCGGGCGCGACCGGCGTTATCCGATCACGAATGCGTTCCGGACGGCGTGAAGTTTCGCCGCGCTGACGAGACCGACGCGGCCGCCGACCTTCACCGCCGCGCGGGGGCGCTCGTTCCCGGGTATCACACGTCGCTGCATACGCCCGCCGAGTTTGCGGCGCTGTATCGCGACCGCGTCTTTGTCGACGGACCGGTCTGGGGGGTGTGCGTGGGCGCGCAGTTGCTGGGCTTCGTCGCACTGCTGCGAGGGTGGATCGATCATCTATATGTCGAACCGGCGCGCCGCGGCGAGGGGATTGGCAGCGCGCTCGTCGCCCTTGCGCACCCTATCGCCGCAGATAATTCTGGCCTATAGTCTGGCCAAAGGAGCTCGGTATGCGCAGCGTCCCGATCGGCGAATTTAAGGATAATGCGTCGGCGTTCGTCGCCGCTGCCGAAGCCGGCGAGGAGATTCTCGTTACCCGCCATGGGAAGCCGGCGGCGAAGTTGACCGCCGTCGCCGATGACAGGCGCGCGCGGCAGCGAGCGGCGTTCGCCGCTATGGTTGAATTGGGACGTGAAAACCGCGCAAAGTTTGGCCCGGTGACAATCGATGAAATTATCGAATGGAAAAACGAAGGTCGCCGTTGACCGTCATTGTCTGCGACGCTTCGCTAGTCGCCACCATCCTAATGCCCGACGAATGGAATGAGCGCGTTCCGGTGGTCGCCGCTGCGCTCGGTGCGGCGGAACTATGGGTGCCGGCGCACTTCGCCCTCGAAATTATATCGTTGCTTGCCACGGCAGAGCGGGGCGGACGGATCGCTCGCGACGACCGGTTGAGGTGCCTTGCCGAGGCGCGCGCAAGCGGAGTTTCGGTTGACCCGCGATCGTCGCGCCCGTCGACGACGATCGGCGATATCGCGCTGGCGGCCAGCATCTCGGTCTATGATGCAGCTTATCTCGAACTGGCTGTTCGTCGCGCGGCGACCCTCGGCACGAATGACCGCAGACTTATCGCCGCCGCCCGCGCGCGAGGCGTCCCCGTGCTCACGACGCGGCCATGACCGTCGCCCGCTTCGCCCCGTCGCCGACCGGCAGCCTTCATGCCGGTAATATCCGGACCGCGCTCGTCAACTGGCTGTTCGCGCGGCAGGCGGGAGGGCGCTTTCTGCTCCGCCTCGACGATACCGACGCGGCGCGGTCGAGCGACGCGGCGGCGGCGGGGATTCGTGACGATCTGGCTTGGCTCGGGCTGACGCCGGACGCCGAGGTGCGGCAGTCGGATCGTTTCGCGCTGTACGATGCGGCGCTGGCGCGGCTGGCGGCAACGGGACGTGCATACCGCGCGTATGAGACGCCCGAGCAGCTCGAACTCAAGCGGCGCGTTCAGGCGGGGCAGGGGCTGCCACCGGTGTACGACCGCGCCGCGCTGGCGCTGACCGACGCCGATCACGCGGACTTTGCGGCAAAGGGGGTTGCGCCGCACTGGCGGTTCCGGCTCGACACGAACGAACCAGTCGTGTGGGTCGACCTCGTTCGCGGCGAATGCCACGTCGACCCCGCGTCGCTCAGCGACCCCGTCGTCCGCCGTGCTGACGGGACGTGGCTGTATATGCTGCCGTCGGTCGTCGACGATATCGATATGGGTGTGACGACGATCGTCCGGGGGGAGGACCATGTCACCAATTCCGGCGTCCAGCTCCAGATATTCGCCGCGCTCGGGGCCACGCCCCCGGCACTCGCGCATCTGCCGCTGCTGAGCGGGGCCGATGCCGCGCTGTCGAAGCGGCTGGGGTCGGAGGGGGCGGCGGCGTGGCGCGAGCGCGGCATCGAACCGGCGGCGGTACGCGCCTTCCTCGCGCGGCTCGGCACGAGTCATGCGGTCGAGCCGGTCGACGATGCGACGCTGATTGCCGGGTTCGACTTCGCCGCGTTCGGGCGGGCGACGGTGCGCTTCGACCCGGCCGAACTGGCGCTGCTGTCGGCGAAAACGGTCCATGCGCTGTCATTCGCAGGCGTTGCCGACCGCCTGCCGTTGGGCATGACCGCCGCCGCGTGGGAAGCGGTGCGCGGCAACTGCGCGACCGTGGCGCAGGCGGCGGACTGGTGGACGGTGATCGCCGGGTCGGTCGCCGCCCAGGCCGATGCGGGTGACGCGGCGTTCCTTGCCACCGCGCACACGACCCTCGCCGATTTGCCGTGGTCTGCCGCGATCTGGGCCGAGTGGACGACTGCCGTCAAAGTCGCGACAGGGCGCAAGGGCCGTGCGCTGTTCCATCCGCTGCGCGTCGCGCTGACGGGTCGCGACGCAGGGCCGGAAATGGCGGCGCTGCTCCCGCTGATCGGGCGCGACGCGGCGTTGGCGCGGCTGGAGTCGGCAGTGTCGGGCACCTATATCAGCGGTCAGGAGTAACCGCCGATGAAGTTATTGCCGCCGCTGCCGCCGCCGCGGCTGTTGCCGTCGAAAGCGTCCGAGCCCCGGCCCCGGCCGCCGGCGCGCACGCCGCTCGAGCTCGCCCGGCGCGCGTGGCGGCCGGAGCCCGGATTTCCAGCACCGTCGCAACCGTTGCAGCCTGGCTTGCGTGTCGGCTGGTGGCGCGACGTACCGATGTCGCGGCTGGTCATCGGCGGACTGGCGGTGGCAATCGTCGGTGCGATCGTCGCGCTCTTCATCCTCGAATCGCGCTGGGGCTATTCGGGGCGCGTCGTCAAGGTTGTGATGGTCAACAGCTGGAACGCCGATCGCAGCGCCGCCGACATGGCGACCGACGAGGCCAAGGTCGTCGCCAAGGCGCGCGTCGATGCGGACGATTCGCGTGCGTATATCGCGACGCTCAAAGGTCCGGCGCAGGTCAAGGCGCAGGCGCAATTCGACGCCTACATCTCCGCGCAGCCGAAGGAGTTCCAACCCGAGGGCTATGTTGCACCCAAGGTTGCGACCGCGGTCGCGCCGAAGCCGAAGTGAGCGATGGCGCTGCCCACGACCACCGCTGGCTCGGCGCGGCGCTTGCGCTCGCGTCGCGCGGCGTGGGGCGAACCGCGCCGAACCCGAGCGTCGGGTGCATCATCGTACGCAGTGGCCACGTCGTCGGGCGCGGCTGGACGCAACCCGGCGGACGACCCCATGCCGAGGCGATGGCGCTCGCTGCTGCCGGCGACGCCGTACGGGGTGCGGTTGCCTATGTGACGCTCGAACCGTGCGCCCATGTCTCGGCGCGCGGCCCCTCGTGCAGTGATGCGCTGATCGCGGCGGGCATCGCGCGGGTCGTCGCATGCGGCCCCGACCCCGATCCGCGCACAGGGAGCCAAGGGTTCGACCGAATCCGCGCGGCGGGAATTACGGTCAGCGACGGGGCGCGCCGCGCCGAGGCAGAGCGCCTCAATGCGGGGTTTTTCACCCGCCAGCGGCACGGTCGCCCGCACATCACGCTTAAGCTGGCGATGTCGCTCGACGGAAGCATCGCGCTTGCCGACGGGACGAGCCGCTGGATAACGGGCGAACGCGCCCGCGCCCACGCTCATCTCGAACGTGCGCGGTGCGACATGATCGTCGTCGGCGCGGGGACGCTCGCCGCCGACGACCCGGCGCTCGATGTTCGCCTTGACGGGCTCGAGGACCGTCGCCCCCGCCGCGCGGTATTGAGTACGTTGCTCGCGGCGATCCCAGTCGGCGCACGGATTGGCGAAGCGCTGACACTGCGCGACCTCGCCGACCTTAACGCCGATGCAGGCGTGCTGTCAGTCCTTGTCGAGGGCGGGGCCGGGGTGGCGACGCGCCTCATCGCTGCCGACTGGGTCGACCGGCTGCTCATCTACCGCGCGCCGATTATCGTCGGCGGCAGGCCCGCGGCTGGCGACCTTGGCCTGACTGACCTTGCTGCCGCTCACGGGCGATGGCGGCGCGTCGCCACGCTCGACCTCGACCCCGATCGGGTTGAGGAATACGATCGCATCCGCTAGGCCAGCGCCATGTTCACCGGGATCATCACCGATATTGGCAGCGTCGTTGCGGTTGAGCAGCGCGCCGACCTCCGCGTCGTCATTGCCACCGCGTATGACACGGCGGCGATTGCGCTCGGCGCGTCGATTGCGTGTTCGGGGGTCTGCCTGACGGTGGTCGACAAGGATACGGGCAGCTTTGCCGTCGACGTCAGCAACGAGACGCTCCGCCACAGCGCGGCGGCGCAATGGACCGTCGGCGCGCGATTGAACCTCGAACGCGCGCTTAAGGTCGGCGATGAGCTTGGCGGGCATATCGTCACGGGACACGTCGATGCGGTCGGCACGGTCACAGTCGCCGAGCGCGAGGGCGGATCGATCCGGCTCATGATCGAGGCTCCGGCCAGCATCGCACCGTACATCGCCGCGAAGGGCTCGGTCGGCGTGTCAGGGGTGTCGCTGACGGTCAACACAGTCGCTGATTTCGCCGAGGGCGGGTGCGTCTTTGCCCTCAACATCATTCCACACACCGCCGAGTGGACGACCCTTGGCGGCCTCCGCAGTGGCGACACGGTCAACCTCGAGATCGACGTCCTTGCGCGTTACCTCGGGCGAATGCGGGCGGTGTTGACATCCTAATGTGATTGGCGTCTCATCGTCGCACATTGGAGTGTGAATGATGACGACGATCGAACGGGTTCGAACGCTGGTCGGGGATAGCGACGAAAGCCGGTCCGGTCTCGCGCGCGCGGCCGGGCTTCACGCCAATTCGCTCCGCAATCTCGACGATCCCGAGTGGAACCCGACCACCGACACGTTGCGGAAGCTCGACGCCTATCTCACGCGGCAGAACGCGCCGCGCAGCCTCGTCGGGATCGAGGAGATCATCGACGAGGCCAAGAACGGGCGGATGTTCATCCTGGTCGACGACGAGGACCGCGAAAACGAGGGCGATCTCATCATTCCCGCGCAGATGGCGACTCCGGCGGCGATCAACTTCATGGCCAAACACGGGCGCGGTTTGATCTGCCTCGCGCTGGCCGCCAACCGGGTCAAGGCGCTCGGCCTGCCGCTGATGAGCCGCCACAACGGCACCCGCCACGAAACCGCGTTCACGGTGTCGATTGAGGCGCGCGACGGCGTGACCACCGGCATCAGCGCCGCCGATCGCGCGCGCACCGTGTCGGTCGCAATCGACGCGGGCAAAGACGCGAGCCACATCGTCACGCCGGGCCACGTCTTCCCGCTCGTTGCGCGCGACGGCGGCGTGCTCGTTCGCGCCGGGCATACCGAGGCAGCGGTCGACGTTTCGCGGCTGGCCGGGCTCAACCCGAGCGGTGTCATCTGCGAGATCATGAACGACGACGGGACGATGGCGCGCCTGGACGACCTGCTCGTCTTTGCCGCCGAACACGGGTTGAAGATCGGCACGATCCGCGACCTCATCGCGTACCGGATGCGTCACGACAACCTCGTCAAATGCGTCGCCGAAATGACGATCGACAGCCATCACGGCGGCCGCTGGACGGCGAAGACCTATGCCAATACCGCCGAGTATGGCGAACATATCATCCTGCAAAAGGGGCATATCGACCCGGCCAAGCCGACGCTGGTGCGGATGCACACGATGTCGATGTTCACCGATCTGCTCGCCGAAAACGACGAGCGGACCGGCCAGTTGCAGCGCGCGATGGACATTATCGGCGACGCGGGAGCGGGGATCGTCGTCGTCCTGCGCGACGGCGCACCGACGGCGATCAGCAGCCAGATGCGCGCGCGCGGCGAGGGCGAGCAACCGGCCGCGCTGCGCGATTACGGCATCGGCGCGCAGATCCTCGTCGACCTCGGCGTCACCGACATGATCCTGCTGACCAACGCCCACCGGACGATCGTCGGTTTGACGGGGTACGGCTTGACCGTCGTCGGCGAGCGCGCGATTCCGGGGGCGGTCGACTAACGGCGCACCGCGCATCGCCGGCTCAATGGAAAGACATCGTCATGCCCCACCTGCTTATCGTCGAAGCGCGCTTCTACACCGATCTCGCCGACGCGCTGCTCGACGGCGCGACGACCGTTTTGACGGCGGCGGATGCGACGTTCGACGTCGTCACCGTCCCCGGTGCGCTCGAAATCCCCGGTGCAGTCGGACTGGCGGCGGACAGGTACGACGGCTTCGTCGCGCTCGGCACAGTCATCCGCGGCGAAACCTATCATTTCGAGGTCGTCGCGTCCGAGAGCGCGCGCGGCCTGATGGCACTGACTCTCGACGGACTGGCGATCGGCAACGGCATTCTGACGGTCGAGAACGAAGTGCAAGGCTGGGCGCGCGCGCGGCGCAGCGACAAGGACAAAGGCGGCGAAGCGGCCAAGGCGGCGCTGGCGATGATCGCGCTACGCGAACGGTTTGCCGGATAAAACGATTGCCCGCATCCCGCGTGTTGACATGACGGCCAACGAGCCGCGAGCGTTGAGCACGGCCTAACAGTCGATAGGGGGCGACATGAACGCACTGGCATTTGCAGCGCTGGCGGTTGCGCCGTTCGTCTGGAGCATCGCCGCTGCCGCCGGGATGCTGACGCCGATCGCGCCGTATGGCAATCCGACCACGACCGGGCAGACCGGACTGCTCGGATCAACAATGCGGGCTGAATGACGGGCAGCGTTCAGTATCTCGACGGCACGAACCGCGCGTTCCTGAACGACCCCGACGGACACTATACGATCTTTGGCAATTAGGCGTACATCCCGGCGACCTCGACGCAGGGTCGGGCGATCGGCAATGACAGTACCGTGATTGGCTTCAGCTTGACCGCGAGCGGCAACACGGTCGACTGGCGCGGCTTCAAGCGCGCGCCCGATGGCACCGTCAGCCTGTTGTTCCACCCGGTCGACGGCGGCCCGTAATCGGGCGTTCCGCTCGCCGGCATCTCGCAGGGGATTAATGACGCCGGCACGATCGTCGGCAATTACCGCGCGCGCAGCGGGCCGACGGGGACAGAGCCGGCCGGGTGAATCCGCGCGTCGTTAGCCGCGCTTGCGGCGTGGGTTAAATCGGCCCACTCACGCGGCATGATGATTTCTTTGTTCGCGGCGCTGGCGCTCGCCGCTGCTGCGCCCGTCGTTGGACCCGGCGTGCCGAAGATCGCGCCGGCGGTAATCGATAATACGCTCGAGGTTGTCGGCGACCCGCTCGCGGCGGACCAGGTCAAGACGCGGATGTTCATCGCCGTCGAGGTCAACGGCCACGGTCCGTACCGCTTCCTCGTCGACAGTGGAGCGGATCGCTCGGTCGTCGGTCTGGGCCTCGCCGAACAGCTCGCTTTGCCGGAAGGGCGCATGGTCAAGCTCCAGGGCATGGCCGGATCGGCGCGCGTCGGCACTGTGCGGATCGAAGCGCTCAAGCTCGGGGCGAGCACGATTGCCGGAATTGCCGCGCCGGCGCTGCCCGAACGCTACCTCGGCGCGCAAGGGATTATCGGCATCGACGCCCTCGTCGACCAGCGGCTCCTCCTTGATTTCGATAAGAAAACGATCATCGTCCAGGATGCGCGGCGGCCTGAGGCGGTCAGCGGCGGCGACGAGATTGTCGTCGTTGCCCATCGCCGCAACGGTCAGCTGATCCTGACGGCGGCGAGCGTCGCCGGGTTCCCGATCTATGCCGTAATCGATACGGGGTCAGAGGTGACAATGGGCAACCTCGCGCTTCAGGCGCGGGTGTTCGGTACCCGCCGCCCGCCACCATCGCGCCCGATTGTCTTGACCAGCGTCACCGGCCAGACGCTGACCGCCAACCTTGCGACGCTGCCGAGCATCAAGATCGGCGGTCTCGACCTCGCCGGGGTCAATGTCGCCTTCGCCGACGCGCCGCCGTTTCGCCTGTTCGGGCTGGAGAAATCGCCCGCGCTGCTGATTGGGACCGACGTGCTCGAGGTCTTTCGCCGCGTCGCGCTCGACTTCCGCGGACGGCGGGTTCGCTTCACCTTGCGCCGCGGAGGATGACAGCGCGGTCCGCCGTCGCTACATCCCCCGGCATGGCACAGACGAAGATGAAGAAGGCGCGCAAGGGCAACGCGCGGTCGGCGGCGCGGTTGGCGGCGGTCCAGGCGCTATACCAGCGTGAGATGGCCGGCGGCACGGTGCCCGGGCTGCTCCACGAATTTCACCGCCACCGGCTCGGCGCGACGATCGAAGACGCCGAATACCGGCCAGCCGACCACGATTTCTTCGACGACCTCGTCGCCGGGGTCGCGGCGCGGGGGAGCGAGATCGACGCGCTGATCGCCGCCAACCTCGCGACCGGCTGGGCACTCACTCGCCTCGACCGCCCGTTGCGCGGGTTGCTGCGTGCCGGGGTGTACGAGCTGATTGCCCGCCCCGACGTGTCGACGACGACGGTGATCGACGAATATATGGACGTCGCCCACGCCTTCTACGACCGGAGCGAGACGGCGTTCGTTAACGGGCTGCTCGACGCGGTGGCGCGGAGCGAGCGGGGTTCGCCCGAAGCGCATAAAGTGCGCGGGCCGGAAAGTGCGTGAAACCGATCTGATCGCGCGGCTGCTCGCACCGCTGGCGACCAGTCCGGTGGCGCGCGGCCTGACCGACGATGCCGCCGTCCTTAGCCCCCCGTTGGGGCGCGATCTCGTTTTCACCCATGATGTGCTCGCGGCGGGAGTTCACTATCTCGCCGACGATCCGCCCGAAACCGTTGCCGCCAAGCTGCTCGCGGTCAACCTGTCCGATATTGCGGCAATGGGGGCGCGTCCGCTCGGCGTCCTCCTCGGGCTTGGGCTCAGCGCCGCCGAGAATGACGCATGGATGACGGCGTTTACCACCGGCCTTGGGCGCGGTCTCGACCGCTGGGGCGTCGCGCTGTGGGGCGGCGACACGGTGCGCGGGGTGGCGGCGGCGGTCCTTGGCATGACGGCGATCGGCTCGGTCGAGGCGGGAACGGCGCTGTCGCGGTCGGGGGCGATGCCGGGAGACGCGCTTTGGGTTAGCGGCACGATCGGCGACGCCGGGCTGGGCCTCGCGATCGGCAAAGGGGAGGCGGCCCCCGATGCTTTCTTGCTCAACCGCTTCCGCCGCCCCGAGCCGCGTCTTGCGCTCGGGCGGGCCCTGGTCGGAGTGGCGCGCGCGGCGATGGACGTTTCCGACGGACTGCTCCTCGACGCGATCCGGCTGGCGGCGGCGAGCGGGGTCGCGGTAACGATCGACCTCGCCCAGCTCCCGGTGTCGGCGGCGGCGGCCGCGCGCACAAGCCGCGACGATGCCGGGCTGCTCGGGTTGGCGAGCGCGGGCGACGATTACGAGCTGTTGTTTACCGCGCCAGTCGGGTCAGCCGTCCCGGCCGGGGTAACGCGCATCGGGAGCGTTGCGGCAGGGGCTGGCCTGACAGTGATCGGCGTCGGCGGTCAGTCGATCGCACCGGGGCGGCTGGGGTACGAGCATTAGGCTCACGGAGCCGTCACGCGTCTGCGAACGCGCCGCCCGCGCTCAGCGAGGGGTCGGCGGAGCGTCGGCGGTGCGGAGTGTCACCGTCACCGGCGGCATCGCGGACAGGCGCGCGGCAACCGCCTCGGCTCCCGCCATCACGCGCAGGATATTGCCGCCAGCGACCTTCGCGACGTCGGCGTCGGTCCAGCCGCGGCGGAGGAGTTCGGCGAGGAGCGCGGGATAGGTGCCGACGTCGGCGAGCCCCTGCGGCAGGGCGTTGCTCAGGCCGTCGTAATCGCTGCCCAGCCCGACGCTGGCGACGCCGGCGACCTTGGCGATATGGTCGATATGGTCGGCGACCATCGCCAGCGTCACTGTCGGAGCCGGATGCGCCGCGGCCCATGTCGCCATCGCCGCCGTGACCTTATCGGGCTGCCCAACGAACTGACCGCCGTATGGCGGATTGCTCAGCCGCGTGCGTTCCGCCCCGCGATCATTGCTCCACTGCCGATAGGCTTCGGACGTGTAGTTTTGTGAGAAGTTGACCATCACCACGCCGCCGTTCGCCGCGACAAGGCGCAAGGTTTCGTCGGACACGTTGCGCGGGTGATCGTCGAGGGCGCGGGCGCTCGAATGCGAGAACATCACCGGGGCCTTTGTCACCGCGAGCGCCGCGCGCATCGTCGCCTCGCTGACATGGCTGAGGTCGACAAGCATTCCGAGCCGATTCAATTCGGCGACGACCGCGCGACCGAACGGCGTCAGCCCATTATGCTGGGGATCGTCGGTCGCTGAATCGGCCCATTCGATCGTCTTGACGTGGGTCAGCGTCAAATACCCCGCGCCGAGCGCGTGATAGGCGCGAAGGACCGACAGGTTGGCGTCGATCTGGCCGCCGCCCTCGACCCCGATCATCGATGCGATGCGGCCTTCGCCGTGGATGCGGCGGACATCGGCGGCGGTACGCGCAAGGGCGAAGTCGCGGGGATAGCGCGCGACAATCGACTTCACGAGGTCGATCTGTTCGAGCGTTTCCTCGACCTGTTGTAGCGGCGGGAGGTCGGCGGCGACGAACACCGACCAGAACTGGCCGCCGACGCGGCCCGCGCGCAGGCGGGCAATATCGGTATTATACGCAACCGGGCGGCGGTCGAGGTTCGCCGTCAGGTCGATCGTCCAGCGCCCGTCGCCTTCGCGCTCGCGCAACACTTCTGCCCAGTCGTTGTGGCCGTCGATCAGCGGCGTCGCCTTGAGGATCGCGGCCACCCGCGCGTCGATGGTTGGGGCCGCAGCAACCGGCGCGGTCACCAGCGCCAGGCTGAGGCCAGCCAACACCATCGTCGCTCGCATCACTGCTGCTCTCCCCAGACGTTCCGGTCGCACGCATGCGATCCGAAGATGCCCATGGTGCGATTATCGCCACAATAAGCCGAACTCTCCCTTCCAAGGACAGCGAAAAATAGCGGTGCGGGCCGCGTCGTCGCCAACCAGCGAGACCGGGCCGATTGCGCCGCCGGAAGTGGAGGCCTAAGGCTGGCGATGACGGCGTTGCTTCGGCATCATTGTCATTGATCGCGCCGGTGTCCCGTGAGGGGCTTAAAAGGGAATGCGGTGCGGGCGAATTCTTCGTCCAAAGCCGCGGCTGTCCCTGCAACTGTAAGTGGCGAGCGCGATGCACTGGCTCCCGGACGTGTCCGAGGAGCAGCCACTGGGCCGTAAGGCTTGGGAAGGCGTGCATCGAGCGATGACCCACGAGCCAGGAGACCTGCCAGCGCACCGGTCGCTCTTGCCTTGGCTCAGGGATTGGCTCCGGCACGGTTCTCCGTCTGAGCGACGAACCAAGCGGCTGGGGCCGCGGGGTCGTGCGCCGGACGTTTGCGTCCGTCCGTCGGGCAACCTCGATCGTTCGTTCGCGAACGGCAGCTCCGCCCGCGTCGCTCAATGACGCGAACGGAGACGACCATGACCAAACTTGCTTTCGCCCTCGTGGCGCTTGCCGCCGCGCCGACCCTTGCCCAGACCGACCCGACGACCGCCGCCGCCGCTGACTCGATAGTCGTTACCGCGACGCGCTCGGGAATCGCGCTGCCCGCCGACCTCCTCGGCGCGTCGGTTACCGTCCTCGACGCCGCCGCGCTCGACCACCGCCAGACGCGCGTCGTTTCCGACATCCTGCGCGACGTTCCCGGGGTCGCCGTCAGCCGCGTCGGCGCGGTCGGCGGGATGACACAGGTCCGGCTGCGCGGGGCGGAGGCGAACCAGACGCTCGTCCTGATCGACGGCATCAAGGCGTCCGACCCGTATTTCGGCGAGTTCGATTTCGGCACGCTACTCGCCGACGAAAGCGCGCGGGTCGAGGTTCTGCGCGGGCAGCAGTCGGCGCTATACGGCTCCGACGCGATCGGTGGCGTCATCAACTACATCACCCTGAGCGGGGCCGAGGCCCCCGGCCTGCGGCTGCGCGCCGAGGGCGGGTCGATGGGGACAGTCGGTGGCGGGGTCCGCGAGGCGGGGCTCTCCGGCACGCTCGACTATGCGGTCGCCGCGAGCGCGCTCCACACCAACGGCTACCCGACTGCCATCGGCGGCAAGCGCAACGTCGGGTCGGACAGCGCCAGCGCGTCGGCCAAGGCGACATGGACACCGTCGTCTACCTTCACGCTGACCGCCGTCGGCCGCAGCAGCCTGACCGCTGCCGATACCAATAACAGCGATAATGACTTCGCCAGCCCAACTTATGGCCGCACCATCGACTCGCCCGGCGTTCGCTTCCGTAATCTCGCCTTCTATGGCCTGCTCCGCGCGCAGCTCGATACCGGACGGTTCACCAGCGTCGTCAGCGGCCAGGTCGTCGATACGACGCGCGACGGCTATGATGTTGGCGACCCCAATGCCCCGCCGGCGGGGCAAGCAATCGTCCGCGCCTCGGGCGACCACGGTTCGCGGCTGAAGGGCAGCTACGAAGGGACCTTCCGCTTCGGGTCCGACCGCGTCCACCACAGCCTGACGGCGGCGGTCGATCACGAGGACGAGAGCGAGCGGTCGACGGTATCGCAGTACGGCGCGTTCCTCGGGGTCCGGCATACGGTCGATACCGGCGTCGTCGGCGAATACGAGGTAACCGCGTTCGACCGGCTGGGCGTCGGCGCGTCGGTCCGTCACGACTTCAACACCCGCTTTGCCGACGCGACGACGTACCGGGCGCAGGCGAGCTACAAGGTTGGAGAGACGACGCGCCTCCACGCCGCCAGCGGCTCGGGCATTCGCAACCCGACTTTCAGCCAGCTGTTCGACTTCTTCGCCGGGCGCTACGTCGGCAACCCCGGCCTCAAGCCCGAGCAATCAACGGGGTATGAAGGGGGCATCGCGCAGACGTTCGGCCGGGTCACGATCGACGCGACATACTTTGACAACCGGCGGCGGAATGAGATCACGACGGTCTACGACGCGAATTTCGTCGGCCATCCGGTCAACCTGCCCGGGTCGACGCGGCAGTCGGGGGTCGAGGTCGCGGCGGTGGCGCGATTGGCGGGGGGCTGGCGGATCGATGCGAGCTATACCCACCTCGACGCGCCGCAATCGCGGCAGGTGACCTTCGACGCCGCGACCGGGGCGACGGGGACGTTCATAGGCCAGGCGGTGCGCCGCGCCGCCGACATTGCCAGCGCCAACCTGACGTACGCCCCAGCGTCCGCGCCGTATTCGGCGACAGTCACGGTGCGGTACAACGGCCCCCAGAAGGATATTTTCTTCGGCTTCTTCCCACCGCTCCTCGTCACACTGCCGGCGTTCA
>JAYTXW010000078.1:0-26102 GCA_043742745.1 Sphingomonadaceae bacterium | reverse complement strand
GGGCTGACGATTGGCTATCTCGGCCTTGGCGCGTATTGGCTTGCGACGGCGAAGGCGCCGGAATGGCTGGCGCTCAAAGCGGTTCTGTTCGGCGCGATCTTTGCTGCCGCGATCATGATCGATGTCGCGTTTCGTCCGGTCGGTCCGCTCCTAATGCGCCTGATCGGGGAGGGGTCGAACGATGCGACCGAGCTACCACTGCTCAAAGTGATGAACCGGACCCGGCTCTGGGTGTGGGCGGTTTATGCTCTGCTCGTCGCGACATCATGGCTCGGCACGGTCAAGCCGGGTTGACCCCCACGTCAGGATCGGCAATTTGTCCGGACAAATTCAGAAGGGGCGTTCATGCGACAAGGCGTTATCACGGTCGGCCCCCAGCGGTACCGCGAGACTTTCGGGCGCTATTATGAGGAGTTCGTCGTTGGCGATGTTTATGAACATCGGCCCGGGCGGACGATCACCGACTATGATAATGTCAGCTTTGCGCTGCTGACGATGAACACCCACCCAGCGCATTTTGATTATGCCTTTGCCGCAAAGACGGAGTTCGGCAAGCCGCTGGTCTGTTCGCCGCTGACGGTCGCACTGATGACGGGAATGAGCGTGTCCGACGTCAGCCAGAAGGCGGTCGCCAATCTTGGCTGGTCGGAGATCAAGCTGGTCCATCCGTTGTTCTGCGGCGACACTTTGTACGCCGAGAGCGAAGTGCTGGCGAAGCGCGAGTCGTCGTCGCGCCCCGAACAGGGTATCGTCACGATCCGGACGCTCGGCAAGAACCAGGACGGCGTTACGTGCGCCAGTTTTGAACGGACAATGCTGATCTGGAAGACGGGCTTTGGCCCGATGGAGAGCTAACGATGGCGACTGCCGCCGCACCGACCGAAACGCTGCCAATGGATGCAGCCGAGGAACAGGCCCTGCTCGACGCGATCCAGAAATGGGTCGATCGCGAGGTGCGGCCGGTCGTGATGCACCACGACCACAACGACATCTGGCCCGCCGAGCTTGTCGCGCAAATGACCGAGATGGGCCTGTTCGGTGCCACCATCGGGCAGGAATATGGCGGCCTCGGGCTGAGCGCGGTGACCTATGCAAAGATCGTCGCCCTGATTGCGTCCTACTGGATGGCGATCACTGGCATCTTCAACAGCCACCTGATCATGGCGCTCGCGGTCGAACGCTTCGGTACTCCGGCGCAAAAGTCGAAATGGCTGCCGAAGTTCGCCAGCGGTCAGATTAGGGGCGGTCTGGCGCTGACCGAACCCAACGCCGGTACTGATCTTCAGGCGATCCGCATGACGGCAGTCCGCGATGGCGACCATTATGTCGTCAATGGGACCAAAACTTGGATTTCGAACGGCGTCGAGGGGTCGTGCTTCGCGCTGCTGGTCAAGACCGATCCGAAGGCCGAGCCGCGGTATAAAGGCATGAGCCTGCTCATTGCACCGCGCGGGCCGGGGTTCACCGTCGGCAAGAAATTTGCCAAGCTCGGGTACAAGGGGATCGATTCCGCCGAACTGATCTTCGACAATTACCGCGTGCCGGTCGATAATCTGATTGGCGGCGTCGAGGGACAGGGCTTCTTCCAGGCGACCGGCGGCCTTGAACTCGGGCGGATCAACGTCGCTGCGCGCGGCGTTGGGTTGGCCGAAGGCGCGCTGCGGCTGGCGACAGCATATGCACAGGTCCGCGAGACAATGGGCAAGCCGATCGCCGAGCATCAGGCGATCCAGCTGTACCTCGGCGAGATGGTCACCCGCGCCCGCGCCGCGCGGCTGCTGACCTTCGATGCGGCAGAAGCTTATGATCGCGGCGAGCGGTGCGATATGCAGGCGGGCATGGCGAAATATTTCGCGTCCGAGGCGGCGGTCGAGAATAGCCAGACGGCGATGCGAATCTTCGGCGGCTATTCCTATTCGAAGGAATATGAGATCGAACGGTTCTACCGCGACGCGATGCTGATGTGCATCGGCGAAGGCACCAACGAGATGCAGCGGATGATCATCGCGCGCCAATGGCTCAAGCAGAACCCGGCGTGAACTCGCGCCCTCTGCCCCTTACCGGGACGCGCATCCTCGCGTCCGAACAATATGGCGCGGGCCCCTATGGAACGATGTTCCTCGCCCAGCTGGGGGCCGAAGTCATCAAGCTCGAACCGCCGAAGGGCGGCGACAGCGCGCGCGGGACCGGGCCCTATTTTCTCGGGGCCGACGACAGTCTCTTCTATCAGACATTCAACCTGAACAAACGGTCGCTGACGCTCGATCTGAGGACCGACGCCGGGCGCGAGGTTCTTCACCGGCTCGTCCTCACCGCCGACGCGGTGACCAATAACGCGCGCGGCGACCTGCCCGCGAAATTGGGTCTCGACTATACAGCATTGGGGCCGGTTAAGCCGGCGATAGTCTGTGTCCACGCCTCGGCCTATGGCCGAACCGGCGAGCGCGCCAATTGGCCGGGTTATGATTTCCTCATGCAGGCCGAGGCGGGCTTTATGTCGGTCACCGGCGAGCCAGATGCCCCGCCTGCACGCTTCGGTCTGTCGATGGTCGACTTTATCACCGGCACGATGCTTGCCATTGCCACGCTTGCCGGTCTGGCCGAGGCGCGAGCGAGCGGCACCGGGCGTGATTTCGACGTTTCGCTGCTCGACGCCGCGCTCCACCAGACGAGCTATCCGGCGTTCTGGTATTTGAACGAAGGCGCCGCCGTGGCGCGCGCGGCACGTTCGGCGCATCCCGCCGTTGTCCCGTCGCAGACCTTTCCGACCGCCGATGGCTGGATCTTCGTCATGGCGCAATTGCCGAAGTTCTGGATTCTGCTTGCCGACACACTCGGCGTCGGCCACCTGAAGGATGACCCGCGTTTCGCGACGACGCCGGCGCGGCTGACCAATCGGACGGCGCTGACCGCGATTCTCGACGGCATCTTTCTCCAACATCCGACCGCGCACTGGCTCGATCGGCTCGGCGGAAGCGTTCCCGTGGCGCCGGTCAACACGCTCGACGGCGCGCTCGACAGCGTCCATGCCGCGAGCATGATCGACACCGTCACCCACCCGGCGCGCGCGGATGGGATCCGTGTTCTCAACAACCCGATCCGTGTCGCAGGGGAGCGGCTGCCGAACCGTGCCGCGCCGTCGTTGGGGGCCGACAGCGACAGCCTGCTGCATGAAATCGGCTACGACGCCGATGCGATCGGTCGCCTGCGCGCCGACGGCGTCGTGTGAGTCGGCCTGATTTCCAAAGATTGGAGGGCCTTCGCATCGTCGACCTGACCCAGTTCCTGCCGGGGCCGATGGTGACGCTGATCCTCGCCGAACAGGGCGCCGACGTCGTGAAGGTCGAACCCCCCGGCGGCGACCCGGCGCGGGCGATGCCCCCGTTCACAGGCGGCGAGTCGGTGTGGTTCCGCAACCTCAATCGCGGCAAGACGTGCGTCGCGCTCGACCTCAAAACCGACGCGGGCAAGGCCGAGCTGTGGACGTTGATCGACGGCGCGGATGTGTTCGTCGAAGGCTTTCGCCCCGGCGTCGCTGACCGGCTTGGCTTCGGCGCGGCGGCGGTGCGCGCGCGTTTTCCGCGACTGGTCTATTGCTCGATCTCAGCGTTCGGCCAGACCGGCGCGATGGCGCACCACCCGGCGCACGACCTCGCGGTGCAGGCGCTCAGTGGTTTCCTGTCGGTGAACGATGGTGCCGACGGCACGCCCGTCGTCCCCGGCGTGCCGAGCGCCGATATGGCGGCGGGGCTGACGGCATTGTCCGCCGTCCTCATGGCCCTGCTGGCGCGCGAACGGACCGGCGTCGGCGACACGCTTGACATAGCCATGTTCGACAGCCTGTTGCCGTGGAGCGCGCATATCGCCGGTGACGCGATCGCCGGAGGCGCCGCGCCGCGATCGACCAGCCAGCGGTCGCTCGGCGGCGCAGCATTCTATCAGGTCTATGCATGTGCTGATGGCCGCCACATTGTCCTTGGCGGGCGCGAAGCGAAGTTTGCAAGCGTCCTTCTGACCGCGCTGGAACGGTCCGACCTTATACCCGTCGCCGCTGCTCCTGCGGGCGAGCAGGCCGAACTGATCGCCTTCCTGCAAGCGACCTTTGCGACAAAATCGCGCGACGAATGGATCGCGTGGTTTGCCGGGCGCGACGTCGCGTTCGCCCCCGTCCTCGACTTCCGCGAGGCGCTCGACCAGCCGCATGTCGCCGAGCGGCGACTATGGCAAGCGCCCGACCTCGCCCCCGCGATTCAGCCTTCGACCTCGATATGCATGGCATAAGCGAAGCGGTCGCCGGGGTGGACGCTCACCGACACCTCGACGACGCGCGCGTTGGCGTCGAGGTAGCAGCGCAGGATGCGCAGCGCCGGCGACCGCAGCCGCACCCGAAGCGCGACGGCGGCATCGCGCCCGGCCGGGATCGCCTGAATGTCCTGCGTCACCCGCGCGATCCGCACCCCCGCAAGCCTCTCGAGCTGTTGAAAAATGGTCGAATTGCCGCTGAGGTCGACGCGCGCTACGGCATCGGCGAGCGTCGGGTGAATATAAGCGTCGACGAAGGCAATCGCCGCCGCACCGTCACGGGTGCGGACACCGCGAAAGTGCGACCAGCCTTGTCCGTTCGGCAGGCCGATTTCGGCGGCGAGTTTAGCCGGCAGCCCGACGCCGCCGATGGTATAGGTCACCTGCGTGTCGGCGGCATATTGCAGAATCTCGCCGACGTTCGACAGCGGCTGGTGGAGCGCGCCGTCGCGGCCTGTCGCGCGGACAACGGTCCCCGATCCTCGGCGGCGCAGGATCAAACCGTCTGCCTGCAACTGACGCAGCGCCTCGCGCACGGTGAAGCGGCTGACGCCGAAGCGCGCGCACAAAACGCTTTCGGTCGGAAAGGCGTCGGTCGGCATTGTTCCCGACAGGATTTCGCCGCGCAGGTCGTCAGCCAACTGGCGATAACGCGGTTTCGACGGTGTCTTCGCCAAACGGCCTCTCCCCGGTGAACGAACCGTATAGCCTGACCGAGCGGCTTGCACAGCACCTGCTGCGTCCGGTTGACGAGGTGACCCAGACCCGAGCGCGGCTGCACCTGCTCGACTGGCTGGCGTGCGTCGCCGGCGCGCGGCGAAGCGCAGTGGCATCGGTTGTAATCCGCAGTAGCGCCGACCGCCTCGCCGTGGCGGCGTTTCTCGGCAACGTCCTCGAAATGGACGACGTCCACCGCGCGGCACTCCTCCATCCAGGGCCGGTGGTGTGGCCGGCGGCGCTGGCGCGGTGCAGAGGAATGGCCGACGTCGTCGATGCCGCGGTTCGGGGGTACGAGGCAATGATCGCGGTGGGGGCGACGTTCGACGCGCGCCACTATGCCCATTATCACCCCACCGCGACTGCCGGTGGCTTTGGCGCGGCGACGGCGGCGTTTGCGGGGACCGACGCAGGACAGCTTGGCCACGCGCTCGCACTCACCGGTTCGGTTGCGGGCGGGGTCTGGCAGACGCGGCACGACGATAACATGGCCAAGGCGTGGAACGTCGCGCACGCCGTCGCGACGGGACGCGCAGCGGCGGCGTTTGCGCTGCACGGCATGACCGGGCCGCGCCACGTCCTCGAAGGACCGCAAGGGCTGTATGCGGCGATGACCGCCGCGCCGAAGCTCATGGCGTTCGGCGGCGGCTGGCGGATTGGCGAGGTCAGCTTCAAGCCGTGGGCAGCGTGTCGTCACTGTCATCCGGCGATCGACGCCGCGCTTGAACTGCGCAATGAAGACAAGCTGGTACCGCCGTTCGTCGTCGACACCTACGCCGATGCCGTGACCTTCTGCGACCGCCCCGACCCGGCGACCGAAGCCGCAGCGAAGTTTTCGCTCCAGCACAGCATCGCCGTCATCGCCGCCGGGCGCGACGCGACGTGCGCCGACTTCACTGCGCAAGCGATCGCCGATCCCGTGCTCACCCGCCTCCGCGGGCTGGTCACGGTAAACGCCACGGCGGACTTCACTACGCGCTACCCGGCGCACTTCGGCGCGCGCGTAACGAGCGCCGCCGGATCGGTCGAATTAACGGATACGCGCGGTGATCCCGAACGCCCGCTCGCCACCAATGGGGTCATCGCCAAGGCGCGCGATTTATTCGCCTGGGGGCAGGTGACGAACACCGACGCCGCGATCACTGCCGCACTCGAAGGTGACGATCCCGCTGTAATCATTGCCCTCCTCGACGGCTGGTTGGCATGACCGCGACCACTGATCTGCTCGATTTCGTCGCCGCGCCGCACCGCTTGCCGCCTGCCGTCCGCGCCGACACACTCCGCCTCCTCGCCGACACGCTGGCGGTCGGCGCGGCGGGGTCAACCGCGCCCGGAGCCGTCGGCGTCCTCGCCGCCGCCCAACGCTGGGGCGACGGCGGGATCGCCCGGATACTCGGGTCGAACGAGCGCCTTTCAGCGGTAAACGCATCCTTTATTAACGGCTTCCGTATCCACTGCCTCGAATGGGACGCGGTCCACGAACCCGCCGTCGTCCACGCGCTGTCGGTCATAACAGCAGCACTGGGAGCGGCCATCGACGCAGACGGCGGGTGCGATCCTGAGGCGGCAGTCGTGGCACTTGCGGTCGGCGTCGACGTCGCCGCCGGACTCGGGCTGGCGGCGACCAGCCCGCTGACTTTTTTCCGCCCGGCAATCACCGGTACGATCGGCGCTGCCCTTGCTGTGGCCCGCATTCGCGGCGTCGGTCGTGACCGACTGGCGAATGTCCTCGGGCTTGCCCACGCCTTCTGCGCGGGCACGATGCAGGCGCACGTCGAGGCGTCGATCGCATTGCCGCTTCAGATCGCCAACGCTGCGCGCGCGGCAGTCGCCGCGGTTGATCTCGTCGAAGCGGGGCTGGCGGGGGCCAACGATGCGCTGGAGGGACCATTCGGCCATTTCGCGTTGTTCGACGTCGGGAACCTTGCCACCTATACACGCGACCTCGGGCGAGTGTGGCGGATCAGTGAGGTGTCCACCAAACCCTATCCATCGGGTCGCGCAAGCCACGGCGTCCTCGGCGCCCTCGCGGGAAAACCCGACGCGACCCGCATCGACGCCTACATCCCGCCGCTCGTCGCACGCCTCGTCGGGCGACCGATGCACGCCGACATGACGCCCGCGTATGCGCGGCTGTGCCTGCCGTTTCTGGCCGCGCTGATGCTGACCGACGGTCGCATCGACCCGCGCCGCTTCGTGGCAGCGACGTTTGCCGACGCCGACCTCCTCGCTCTGGCAAGCCGCGTGGTTGTCCACGTCGATGCCAACTCCGACGCTAATGCCCTATCGCCGCAGCGCCTCGTCATCGACGGCGACAGCATCGACATCCCGGCCACGCTCGGCAGTCCCGCCGCCACCTTGCCGCCGGCGCAAGCCGCCGCCAAGCTGGCCCTCGCCCGCGACCTCGCCCCCGCCGCCGACCCGCGCATCTTCGACGACCCCCTCGGTTATTTCACGGGCCCCGCATGACCTTCCCGACCTATTTCGAGGCGTTCGACACCAAGGCGATGCTCGCTGACTATCCCATCGGCGACGCCTTCGTCGCTCGTTACAAGACCATGTCGCGCGACGAGTTGCGCGGGTTGCAGGAGCTTCGCTTTGCCCGACTGATGGCGCGGGGGTGGCAAATTCCCTTCTACCAGCGGCTGTGGGGCGCGAAGGGAATCGAACCGGGCGACATCGCGGGCCTCGACGATATTTCTAAGTTACCGGTGTACGACAAGACTGACCTGATGGCATCGATCGCGGCGCATCCGCCGTATGGCGACTTCGCCGGGATCGGTGGCGACGACCGCGCGCCCGTAGTCTTCCACACGACGTCGGGGACGACCGGGCGCCCGCAGGCGCTGCTGTTCGGGCCGAAAGGGCGCGAGATCACCAACCTGCTCGTTGGGCGGATGTACCGCTGGCAGGGGCTGACCCCCCGTGACACGGTGCATTCGGTCTATGGTCACGGGATGATCAACGGCGGACACTATATCCGCGAGGCGGTAACCCACTTCACCAACTCGCTCTTCCTGTCGGCGGGGACCGGGATCGAAACGCGGTCGGCGGCGCAGGTCAACCTCATCGCCGACTTCCGAGTGACCGTACTCGTTGGTTTCATTGACTATATTCGCAAGCTTGCTGAGGTCGCGCGCGACGAGGGGCTGCTCGACCGCTGCGGCGTCCGCATGATCGTCGGCCACCTCGGGACGGAGGACCGCGGCGGGGTCGAGTCGGCTTGGGGCGGGGCGAAGGCGTTCGATTGGTACGGCGTCGGCGATACCGGCAGCATCGCCGGCGAAGGCCCCGAGCGCGACGGACTGTATGTGTGGGAGGACGCACAATTCCTCGAACTTCTCGGCGTCGATGACGGCGCTCCCGTCGCGGCGGGGGAGACCGGCGACATGGTCGTGACGTGCCTGTTCAAGGACGACGTCGCGCCGTGCATCCGCTTCAATACGCACGATATTACCCACGAACTCAACGGGCGCGGCGAACTCGCGTTCAAACGCATTGCCGGGTTCAAGGGGCGGAGCGACAACATGGTCAAGCTCCGCGGGATCAACGTCTTTCCTCACGCGATTGGCGCACTTATCGAGAATCGCGCCGACCTGACGGGCGAGTTCGTCTGTACCCTCACCCGCGAGGCAGGGCGCGACGCGATGATGGTACTGGTCGAGAGCCGGGGCGGGACCAACGCTGCCGGGCTCGCGGCGCTGTTGCGGCATGGGCTCGGCGTCGAGGTCGAGGTCGCGCTGTGTCCGCCGGGCGGGACGGCGGCGCGGACGCAGATCGACGTGCGGCAGAAGCCGATCCGGCTGGTCGACGAGCGGTGATCGACTGGACGGCCCTCAAGGCGGCGAACGGACCGCTTAACTCCTTCGTCCAATGGGACGAGGCGGCGACGCGGGGCAACGGTCTGCTCGCCGACCTGACGATCGCAGTGAAAGCAAATATTGCGGTTACGGGGCTTGCATGGACCGGCGGCCTCGCCGCCTACCGGGGCCGGATTGCCGACCGCGACGCCGCGACGGTAGCGGCGTTGCGCGCGGCGGAAGCGGCAATCATCGGGTCGACGAACCTCGAAGAGGCGGCACTCGGGGCGACGACGCGGAACCCGCATTACGGCTGGAGCCACAATCCGCACGCGCTCGACCGCACGCCGGGGGGGTCGTCGGGGGGCAGCGGGGCGGCGGTCGCGGCGGGGCTGTGCGACGCGGCGCTTGGCACCGACACGCTCGGCTCGATCCGCATCCCGGCGGCCTATTGCGGAGTCTATGGCTTCAAACCAGCAAACGCCGCCGTCAGCCAGAACGGCCTCGAAATCGCCGAGGCTTCGTTCGACTGCATCGGTCCACTCGCGCGCTCGCTCGACACGCTCGAGCGCGTCGCGCAAGTAATGTCGGACTTCGGCGAGGGCACGGTTGCGGGGACGGTCGTGCTTACCGACTTGGGCGGGGTCGAGTGCGAAGCGGCAGTGATCGCAGCCTATCACCGCGCGCACGGGGATTGGGAGGCTGCGGAAACGCTCCGCCTCGAGTACCCACTTGCACGCATCCGGTTCGCAGGCTTCGTACAGACGGCGACGGCGCTGGGCCTTCATCTCGCTGCGCTCGACCCGGCGTCGCTCTCACCCGACCTCCGCAAGCTGCTGTCGTACGGCGCGCAGCGCACTGCTGCCGATCGGGCGGATGATCGGGCTGTGCTTGCGGTCACCGCCGCCGCCGTTCGCGAGGCGGTCGCGGGCGGCGCCGTGCTCGTGATGCCGACCACCCCGCAGGCGGCGTTCGCCGATGCGACGGCGGCCCCCGCTAACCAGGCAGACTTCACCTGCCTCGCCAATATCGCGGGATTGCCTGCGCTGAGCTTGCCCGCCGGAATCGACGGCGACGGAATGCCAGTCGCGGTCCAGCTCGTGTGCCGTGTCGGCAGCGAGGCCGGGCTGTTCATTGCCGCGCGCGCACTCGACGCCGCCCTCGCCGCGTACCGCCGCCCGCCGTACTTCTTCGAAGGAGCAAACGCGTGAAGATCATCGTCCTGTTCAACCTGAAGCCCGACGTCGACGTCGCCGCCTACGAGGCATGGGCGCGCGCGACCGACATCCCCGGTGTCCGCGCGATGAAGTCGGTCGCCGATTTTCAGGTCTACCGCGCGACCGGGCTGCTCGGCAGCGACGCCCCGTCGCCTTATGCCTATGTCGAGGAGATCGACGTCGCCGATATGCCTTTGTTCTGGCAAGAGGTCGTCGCGCCCGGCCCGCAGAAAGTCGCCGCCGAGTTCCGCGAGTTCCTTGCCGGCGAGCCGGTGTTCATCACGACCGAAACACTGTGACGCGCTTTGCCGGCAGGACGATCGTCGTCACCGGTTCGGGCCGCGCCAAGGGGCTGGGGCAGGCGATCCTCGCACGCTTTGCCGATGAAGGGGCGAACTGCGTCGTCAGCGATGTCGCGATCGGCGACGAGGCGGAAGCGATCGTCGCCGACCTCCGCACGCGCGGTGCCAAGGCGATCGCGGTGCCGTGCGACGTCAGTGATGCGGCGGACTGTAGCGCGCTGGTCGCAGCGGCAGTCGCCGAATTCGGCACCCTCGACGTCTTCGTCAACAACGCGGGGATCGGGTTCATGATGAAGCCGTTGCTCGACGTCGTCTCCACCGACTGGAACAGGGTGATCGCTGTCAACCTTTCGGGGGCGTTCTACTGCACCCAGGCCGCCGCGCGGGCGATGATCGCGGGAGCGCACGGCGGGCGTATCATCAACATCGCCAGCCAGGCAGCAAAGACCGGCTTCCCGCATCTCCCCGCCTATGTCAGTTCAAAGCACGGTATGATCGGCCTGACCCGTGCGGCGGCGGTGGACCTCGGCGCGCACGGCATCACCGTCAACGCGGTCTGCCCCAATCACGTCACCACCGGGCTTGGCGCCGAACAGAATGCCTATTTTTCGAAGCTGCTCGGCTTCGCCAGCGTCGAGGCATATCTCGCCAACATGGCGGTAAAGAACCCGCTCGGGCGGCCCGGGCTGGCGACCGACACCGCGAGCGCCTGTGCGTGGCTCGCGTCCGACGACGCTAGCTACATCACCGGCGAGGCGATCAATGTGTCGGGCGGGGAGGAGATGCACTGATGCAGGCCGAGCGGATCGACTGGCCGAACGGCGCGAAGCTGGCGCTAAGCGTCGTCGTCAACGTCGAGGAGGGCAGCGAGATGACCGTCGCGCGTGGCGACCGCGGGATGGAGCCGGTCGACGAGCTCGGCCTCCACATCAAGTCGCCCATCCGCAACTACGGCAACGAATCCAATTATCTGTACGGCATCAAGGCGGGGGCCCCGCGTGTCGTCAAGCTGCTCCGCGATCATGCCGTCGCCGCAAGCTGGACGGTCGCGGCGATGAGCCTCGAGAACCATCCCCAGATTGCCTCCGCGATTCGCGATCTCGGCCATGAGGTGGTCAGCCACGGCTGGCGCTGGGTCCACCAATTCAAGATGGACGAAGCGACGGAGCGCGACTTCATCCGCAAGGCCGTCGCGTCGATCGAAGCAACCACGGGAACTCGGCCATACGGGTGGCTCAGCCGCTATTTCCACACCGACAATACCCGCCGCCTGCTGATCGAAGAGGGGTTCGCGTATCACATGGACGATTATTCGGGCGACGTGCCGTTCTGGGACCGAGCGACGGTTCCCGGCCGCGCCATCGCCATCGTCCCGTACCAGCTCGATACCAACGACATGAAGATGTGGACCGACCCGGCGTACACCCCGGCGGCGTGGCTCGACTATGCGCGGCGGGCGTTCGACTGGAGCTATGCCGAAGGGGTCGCCGGCAACCCGAAGATGATGAGCCTGGGCCTCCATCTGCGCATCATCGGGCGGCCGGGGCGCATCTGGGCGCTCGATGAATTCCTGCGCCATGCGAAGGGTCACGACGGCGTCTGGTTCGCAACGCGCCAAGAGATCGCGCAGGCGCTGGCGGCGGTTGATCCGGCCTAGCTGGCATCAGAAACGCGACGCAAACTGTTTCAGGAGGATGCGAGATATGATGCACGCGGTTGATCGACAGGCGCCGGTTCTGGGTCTCGACGCGGAATTGCGCGCCTTCCTCGGGCCCGATCGGGTCCATGACGACGCGGCGACGCGGGCGCTGTACAGCGAAGATATCTGGTCGGCCCCGGTAACCCCCGTGGCGCTCGTCGCGAGCGTGCGGTCGCTCGACGAGATTGTCGCGACAATGAAGGCCGCCTTCGCCGCCGGTGTTCCAGTCGCGCCGCGCGGCGCGGGGATGAGTTATACGAGCAGCCACGTCCCGGTCGCCGCCGACACGCTGTCACTCGATCTTGCCGCAATGGACCGGGTGCTCGACGTCAATCCCGTCGACATGACTGTCACCGTCGAACCCGGCTGCACCTGGGCGAGCCTCAACGACGCGCTGCGCCCGCACGGGCTGCGAACGCCGTTCTGGGGGCCGATGTCGGGGCTGCGGTCGACGGTCGGCGGGGGAGTAACGCAGCTAAACGCGATGCTCGGGGCAAGCCACTACGGCACGTCGAGCGAAAGCGTCGTCGCGCTGACGGTCGTCCTTGCCGATGGGTCGATCCTGAAGACCGGTGCGCGCGGACGTGGCGGCGACGCGCCATTCTATCGCTTCTACGGCCCGGACCTGACGGGGTTATTCTGCGGCGATTCGGGAACGCTGGGGATCAAGGCATCGATCACACTGCGACTGATCCGGCTGCCCGCGCATGAGGATTATGCCAGCTTCTCCTTCCCCACCGGCGAGGCGCTGGTGGTGGCGCTCGCCGAGGTCGCGCGCGCGGGGATCGCCAGCGAGACGTGCGGCTTCGACCCAGGGCTGACGCGGGTACGGATGAAGCGGATGTCGCTCGCGAGCGACGTCAAGACGCTTGGCGCGGTGATCGGCAAGGAAAAGTCCCTCGCCAAGGGCCTGATGTCGGCGGCGCGCGTCGCGCTGGGCGGGCGAAACTTCATCGAGGCCGGGGATTATCCACTCCACATAATCGCCGAGGGGCGGTCGGCAGCGGGCGTCGCCGCCGACATCGCCGAGGCGCGGCGGATCGCAGCGGCGCACGGCGGCCACGAAATCGAGAATACAATCGCCAAGGTCATTCGCGCGGTGCCATTCCCGCCGCTCAACTCGATGCTCGGGCCGGAGGGCGAGGCGTGGGTTCCGGTGCACGGCATCATTGCGCTGTCGGATGCGGCAGCGTGCTTCACCGCGCTCCAAGCGCTGTTCGCGGAACTGGCCCCGGTATTCGTGACCGCCGGGGTTGCCACCGGTTTTCTGTTCACCAGCATCTCGACCAATGCCCTAATGATCGAGCCAGTGTTCTTCTGGCCGCACGGCTATCGCCCCATCCATGCGAGCGCCGTCGAGGCGACACATCTGGCCCGCTTGCCGAAACTAGACCCCAATCCGACCGCAACAGCCGTCGTCGCCGACGCTCGCCGGCGCGTTATGGCGGTTTTCGAGACGTTCGGGGCCGCGCACTTTCAGATCGGTCGTGCTTATCCGTACCGAGCCAGCCGCGACGCTGCTTCGCTCAAGATCCTCGACGCGATCAAGGCGGCGGTCGACCCGCACGGTCAGTTCAACCCCGGCGGGCTCGGCTTTCCGACCGGCTAACCACGACGACACGCGAACCCGTGTGATCGGTCAGGCGACGCGGCGGGGGGCGGCAACCATCGATGGGGCGCGGCGCGCAGCCTCGGCGGGCGGTGTTCCCGGCGGAATGGTAGCGGCATCGACGACCCCGGCGGCGGCTGCGTGGATCGCGGTGCGGATGCGCGGGTACGTGCCGCAGCGGCAGATGTTGGTGATGCCCGCGTCGATCTGCTCGTCGGTCGGATGCGGCGTCGTCTTGAGCAGCGCCGCGACCGCCATGATCATGCCCGACTGGCAGTAGCCACACTGCGGTACTTGGCCCGCAATCCACGCTGCCTGGACAATATGGCTGCGGTCGGGCGACAGTCCCTCGATCGTCGTAACGAAGCTACCCTCGATGTCGCCGATTGCGACCTGGCACGACCGGACCGCCTTGCCATCGAGATGAACAGTGCACGCGCCGCACAAACCGGCACCGCACCCAAATTTCGTTCCCGTAAGGTTTGAGCCGTCGCGCAACGCCCATAGCAACGGCGTTTCACGCGGTAGAAGATAATGGACGGGATTGCCGTTGACGGTGAACTTGGTCATCATTGACGTATACACCGGGGAGAAACGCTGTGGAACTAGAGACTTTGTCACTGGATGTCGCCGACGGCATCGCGACCGTAACGCTGACGCGCGGCGAACAACTGAACACGATGAACGCCGCGTTTTGGACCGATATGCCTAAAGCATTCGCTGCGATCGACGCCGACGCCAGTGTCCGCGCGGTGGTCATCGCGTCAACCGGGAAGCATTTCACCGCCGGACTCGACCTCGGCTGGGCCGGAACGACGCTCACGCCGCACGGCACCGACGCCGGGCGCGCACGCGAAGCGTTCCGCCGCCACGTGCACAGCTTACAGGAAACCTTCACCTGCATCGACCGGGCGAGGGTGCCCGTCATTGCGTGCGTCCAGGGAGGGTGCATCGGCGGCGGGGTCGACCTTGTTACCGCGTGCGACCTGCGCGTCGGCACCGCCGACTGCTTCTTCACGGTCCAAGAGATCAACATCGCGATCGTCGCCGACGTCGGCACGTTACAACGCATTCCGCATCTGTTGCCGCAGGGGCTGGTCCGCGAACTCGCCTATACCGGCCGCCGCTTTGGCGCGGCGGAGGCGGCGCGTTTCGGTTTCCTCAACCGGGTCGAGGCCGACCACGCCGCCGCGCTCGCGAGCGCCCATTTACTGGCCGCCGAAATCGCATCGAAATCACCGTTGGCGATGACCGGCATCAAGGCGGTCCTCAACCACGGGCGCGACGCGACAATCGCGCAGGGGCTCGACTATGTTGCGACGTGGAACGCCGGAATGCTCCAAGGTGGCGATGTTCCGGAGGCGATCGCCGCGCAAAAAGCCCGCCGCGCGAGTGTGTTCAAGGATCTGGCGGCCTAAGGGTCATACCGCAGTGCGGCAGTTGCGCGCTTGTCGGGTCGGGTGGTCGGGCATATAAGCGCGCATATCGATGCTCCGGGTTGCCGGGGCCTTGACCGCATAAGGGATATGATGCGCGCGATTCACACTTTGGTGCTGGCGATGGTTGCACTGTCTGGCCTCGTCGCTCCCGCGCTCCACGCGCAGGTCGCTGCCGCGCCGGTCGTCGCAGTGACGACGACGGCCGTTCCCGCAGCCGTGGTCGCCCCCGTGCTGCCGACGCCCGGCATCGGTCAGCCGACTGGCGACTGGAATCTGCAAGCGGCGATGACGCCGATCGCAGTCGAGGCGCGCCACATGACGACGGCGATCCTCGATCCACTGATGCTCGCCGTGTGTGTCGTCGTTTTCGCGCTGCTGTTCTACGTCATGTTCCGCTTCCGCGCGGCGCGTAACCCGGTCGCGTCGCGGACATCGCACAATACGACGGTCGAGGTCGTCTGGACCGTGGTTCCCGTACTGATCCTCGTCTGGATCGCAGTGCCGTCGTTCCGCCTGCTCGCCAACCAATATTCGCCGCCCAAGGCCGGCCTGACGATCAAGGCGACCGGCCACCAATGGTACTGGGAATATGAATATCCCGACCAGGGCGGCTTCAGCTTCGACTCGATCATCCTGTCTGATGCCGACGCCATCAAGCACGGCGACCCGGCCAAGCTCGGCGTTGATAACCGCGTCGTCGTCCCCGTCGGCACGACCGTTCGCGTCCTGACGACCGCCGCCGACGTCATCCATGCGTGGGCGATGCCCGCGTTCTGGGTGCAGATGGACGCCGTCCCGGGGCGCATCAACGAGACATGGTTCAAGGTCGACCGCCCCGGCGTTTATTACGGCCAGTGCTTCCAGTTGTGCGGCACCAAGCACGCCTTCATGCCGATCGCCGTCGAGGTCGTGTCCAAAGAACGCTTCGCCCAGTGGGTCGCAGCGAAGCAGAAGGAAAATGGCATTGCACCGAAAACTACTGCCGTTGCTCCAACGAAAACCGTTCCCGACACGGCAACGGCGGTAACGCCCGCCCTTCCGGTTGAAACCGCGCCGACGGCTCCGGCCGTGCCCGCGCCCATCGCGACCAAGTAGAGGCTCGACCATGGCAACTTCCGCCTTTGACGCCGGTTTCGCGCACGACGACGCGCCGCACGATGTGGAGCTGAGCTTTGCTCAGCGGTGGCTGTTTTCGACTAACCATAAGGACATCGGGACGCTGTATTTGATCTTCGCGATTATCGCGGGGACGATCGGTGGTGCGATCTCGGGCATCATGCGCGCCGAACTCGCGCATCCCGGCATCCAGTATCTGACGTGGTTCACGCAGGGCAATGTCGATGCGTCGTATCATTTGTGGAACGTCTTCATCACCGCCCACGGGTTGATCATGGTGTTTTTCACCGTCATGCCGGCGATGATCGGCGGCTTCGGTAACTGGTTCGTGCCGCTGATGATCGGTGCGCCCGACATGGCGTTCCCGCGGATGAACAACGTCTCGTTCTGGCTCCTCGTACCGTCGTTCCTGCTGTTGATGGGGTCGATGTTCGTCGAAGGACCCGCCGGGTTCAACGGCGTCGGCACCGGCTGGACGCTGTATGCGCCACTGTCGACGAGCGGCCATCCCGGCCCCGCCGTCGACATGGCGATCCTGTCGCTCCACCTCGCGGGCGCGTCGTCAATCCTCGGTGCGATCAACTTCATCACGACGATCTTCAATATGCGCGCACCCGGCATGACCCTCCACAAGATGCCGCTGTTCGTGTGGTCGGTCCTCGTCACCGCCTTCCTGCTGCTGCTGTCGCTCCCTGTTCTCGCGGGCGCGATCACGATGCTGCTGACCGACCGTAACTTCGGGACGACCTTCTTCGATCCGGCAGGCGGCGGCGACCCGATCCTGTACCAGCACCTGTTCTGGTTCTTCGGCCACCCGGAGGTTTACATTCTCATCCTGCCAGGCTTCGGTATGGTCAGCCAGATCATCTCGACGTTCTCGAAGAAGCCCGTCTTTGGCTATCTCGGCATGGCGTATGCGATGTGCGCGATCGGGCTGATCGGGTTCATCGTCTGGGCGCACCATATGTTCACCAGCGGTCTCGATGTGAATACCAAGATGTACTTCACCGCCGCTACCATGATCATCGCGGTGCCGACCGGCATCAAGATCTTCAGCTGGATTGCGACGATGTGGGGCGGGTCGCTGACCTTCCCAACGCCGATGCTGTGGGCGATCGGCTTCATCGTCATGTTCACCGTCGGCGGCGTTACCGGCGTCATCCTGTCGAACGCTGGCATCGATACGTATATGCACAACACTTATTATGTCGTCGCACACTTCCATTATGTGCTGTCGCTCGGTGCGGTGTTCGCGATTTTCGCGGGCTTCTATTACTGGTTCGGCAAGATGACCGGGCGGCAGTATAACGAGGTTCTCGGCAAGCTGCACTTCTGGGTGTTCTTCATCGGCGTCAACGTCCTGTTCTTCCCCCAGCATTTCCTTGGGCAACAGGGGATGCCACGCCGCATTCCCGACTATCCGGCGCAGTTCGAGCATTACAACACGCTGTCGACCTATGGGTATATGATCATGGCGGTCGGCATGGCGTTCTTCTTCGTCAACGTCGTCTGGTCGTTGTTTGCCGGCAAGCGCGCCGGCGGCAATTACTGGGGCGAAGGCGCGACGACCCTCGAATGGACGCTGTCGTCGCCGCCACCGTTCCATCAGTTCGAGACGCTGCCGGTCATTAAGTAGCGCGATGGCTAGCGTTCCCACCGCAGTTGCCCGTGGCGAGGCCGTCGCGGCCCCGCCGGGGGTCAGCTTCGCCGGCTGGCGCGATTATCTCGCGCTGCTCAAGCCGCGCGTGATGAGCCTCGTCGTGTTCTCGGCGGCGTGCGCGTTATGGACTGCGCCGGGGCATATCCACCCTTTTACCGCCTTTGTCGCAATCCTGTGCGTCGCGCTCGGGGCCGGGGCGGCAGGCGCGCTCAACCAGTGGTACGAGGCTGACATCGACGCGCTGATGAAGCGGACCGCTGATCGCCCGTTGCCCGCCGGTCGCGTCGCACCGCACGAGGCGCTGGCATTCGGCGTCGCGCTTGCGGTCGGCTCGGTCGTCGTCATGGGATTGGGCGTCAACAATCTCGCCGCCGCAATCCTTGGCGGCTCGATCTTCTTTTACGCCGTGATCTATACCGTCTGGCTCAAGCGCGCGACGCCGCAGAACATCGTTATCGGCGGGGCGGCAGGGGCGTTCCCGCCGCTAATCGGCTGGGCAGCGGTGACAGGTGACGTGTCGGTGCTGCCGTGGCTGATGTTCGCGATTATCTTTCTGTGGACCCCGCCGCATTTCTGGAGCCTCGCGCTCTTCATGGAGGCCGATTACGCCAAGGCGGGCGTCCCGATGCTCCCCGTCGTCGCGGGTGAGGCGGCGACGCGGCGCCAGATTCTGCTTTATACGCTGGTCCTCGTTCCGGTGACGGTGTTGCCATGGGCGCTCGGCCTGACAGGGTGGGTTTACGGCACCATTGCCGCCGTCACGGGGGCCATCTTCGTCGCCCGGGCGCTCGCCGTCGCGCGTAACACGGCGACGTTAGCGAGTGCGATGGGGCCGGAGAAGGCTCTCTTCAAATATTCGCTGCTCTACCTGTTCCTGATCTTTGCCGCGCTCGTCGCCGACCATATCGTGCTGGCATGAACGTCGACTGGACCCCCGAGCAAACTGCCGAGTTCAACCGCCGCCGCCGCGCGCGCAACATCGCGCTGGGCCTATTTCTGGTCGGTCTCGTTATCCTGTTCTTTGGCATCAGCGTCGTGAAGATGATCAAGTGACTATTGCTGCAAATTCAAATCGGACGACGGCGTTATGGGCGGCAGCCTTTGCCGTCGCGATGGGCGGCCTCGCCTACGCCAGTGTGCCGCTCTACCGCGCCTTTTGCGCCGCCACCGGCTTTGCCGGAACGACCGGACGCGCTGTCGCCGCGCAAACGCCGGTCGCCGGGGTGACAGTCAAGGTCCGCTTCGACGGCAACACCTCGCCAGGGATGCCGTGGACCTTCGCCCCCGACGCGACGCAGGTGACGGTGCCGATTGGCGGTCGGCGGATGGCGTTTTTCCACGCGACCAATCTAAGCGCCAAGGCGACGACGGGGCGCGCGACGTTTAACGTCTCGCCCGACCTCGCGGGCAAGTATTTCAAGAAGATCGCCTGCTTCTGCTTCACGGAGCAGACGCTCAAGGCGGGCGAGACGGTCGAAATGCCGGTGACCTATTTCATCGACCGCGCGATCCTCGACGATCCGCAGGCGCGAAAGATCGACGAGATCACTTTATCGTACACCTTCTTCCCGGTAGACAAGCCCGACATCGGCTCCGCCAGGGCGACGAACACCGCGCCTGCCGCCACCGGAACGAACTGAGGACGCCATGGCCCACGCCAAGACGCAAAACCACGAATACCACCTCGTCAACCCGAGCCCGTGGCCGATTCTGGGGGCGCTGGCGGCATTGCTGCTCGCCGCCGGGGCGGTCGGGTGGATGCACAAGGCGGCGTGGGGGCCGTGGGCGTTCGGCGGCGGGGCGACATCGGTCCTCGCGATTTTCTTCTTCTGGTGGTCCGACGTCGTCCACGAGGCGAACACCGGCGACCACACTCCCGTTGTCCAGCTCCACCACCGCTACGGCATGATCCTGTTCATCGCGTCGGAAGTGATGTTCTTCGTCGCGTGGTTCTGGGCGTATTTCAGCTCGTCGCTTTACCCAAGCGCGGCGACGGCGGTCGGCGGCGTCTGGCCGCCGAAGGGGGTTGAGGTGCTCGACCCGTTTGCTTTCCCGCTGCTCAACACGATGATCCTGCTGCTGTCGGGAACGACCGTCACTTGGGCGCACCACGCGCTTATCCACGGCGACCGTGAGGGGCTGAAAAAGGGCCTGTGGTTCACGATCATCCTCGGCGCGTGCTTCAGTTCGATTCAGGCGTTCGAATATAGCCATGCCGCCTTCGGCTTCGCCGGCAACATCTATGGCGCCACCTTTTACATGGCGACCGGCTTCCACGGCTTCCATGTTTTCGTCGGCACGATCTTCCTCGCCGTCTGCCTGATGCGGACGTACCGCGGCGATTTCACGCCAACGCAGCACTTCGGCTTCGAGGCGGCCGCGTGGTACTGGCACTTCGTCGATGTCGTCTGGCTGTTTCTGTTCCTCGCGATCTATTGCTGGGGCAGCCACTTCGGCGCGCTGGTCAACGCGGCGGCGGGGTGACGTCGGGGCGGTCGATGACGCGCGACCGCAGATGACTCGCCCCCTCGCCCAACCCGCGCTGCGCGGTGCGATCGTCGGGCAATGCCCGCGCTGCGGTGCGCGCAGCCTGTTCACCGGCATCGCCAGCTTTCGCAATGCATGTTCGGCGTGCGGCCTCGACTATACCGCATTCGACGTTGGCGACGCCGCCGCGCCGTTCCTCATCTTTCTTGTCGGTGCGGTCGTCGTCATTGGTGCAGTCGCGCTCGAACTGAGCCGCTCACCGCCGTGGTGGGTCCATGTCGTCCTCTGGGTGCCGCTGACCGTCGGGCTGACGCTTGCATTGCTGCGCGTGGCCAAAGGCGTCCTGCTCGCGCTCGAATATAAGAACGACGCGCGCCTCGGACGGCACGAATGAGCGGCGCGACGGCAACCCGGACGCTCCGGCGCGGCTACCCCTTCGCCGCGACGCTGCTGACGCTCGTGATGGTCCCGATCCTGCTGGCGTTGAGCTATTGGCAGTTCGCCATCCGGCTGCCGTGGAAGACGGCGCTCATCGCCCAACTCGAAGCCGCACGCAGCCTGCCGCCGGTAACAGCGCAGGATTATTTCCACGCCATGCTCGGCGAGGTCGACTTGCAGTACCGCCGCGCCGAGGTCGATTGCCGCCCTGGGCGCGTCACCCCGTACGACACCAAGGGAGGAACGAGCGCGGCGGGGGGAGCCGACGGTGGTACGGGGGGCTTCCTCATCCTCGTCGACTGCAAAGGCGCCGCGCCCCACCGCCCGCCCGACCTTGTCGTCGTCGCCGGTTGGACGTTGCGTCCCGACAAAATCGCAACGATCGACGTCGATACGCGCTTCACCGGCACGCTGATCGAACACCCCTATGGCCAAGAGCCGGGGCGCCCGCAGTTCATGCTCATCCCGACGACCGCCGCCGCGCCGCTGGCCCCGTCGCGCATCCCGACACCGGGGGACCTGCCTGATAACCATCTCAGCTATGCGCTCCAGTGGCTCGCGTTCGCGGTGACGTTGGTCGCGATCTATCTCGTCTATCTGCGGCAGTGGCGGCGGGGCTGAACTCTGGCGACGGAGCGGTTGCCGGGTGCCGCCCACCCGGTTAGACGGGTCGCTCCATGGATTATGTCAGCACGCGCGGGGCCGCGCCGACCCTCGATTTTGAAGCTGTGACCCTCGCGGGGCTTGCGTCGGACGGTGGGCTGTACCTACCAACACATTGGCCAAAGCTTAGCCGTGCCGAAATCGCCGACCTCGCCGGGCTGAATTACGGTGAAACTGCGGTCCGCGTCTGCGCCCCCTTCGTCGGCGATGCGCTCAGCCGTGACGACCTGCGAGCCCTGCTCAAGACTGCCTACGCCAGCTTTGCCCATGCGGCGGTGGCCCCACTCAAACAGCTCGACGAACGTCACTGGCTGCTCGAGCTGTTCCACGGCCCAACACTCGCGTTCAAAGATGTTGCGATGCAGGCGCTCGGGCTATTGTTCGAGACGTTTCTATCGCGGCGCACCGAGCATCTGACGATCGTCGGCGCAACGAGCGGCGATACCGGATCGGCGGCGATCGACGCGCTCGCCGGACGCGCCCACCTCGACATCTTCATGCTCCACCCCGCCGGGCGCGTCAGCGACATTCAGCGGCGCCAGATGACGACGGTCCAGTCGCCCAACGTGTTTAACATCGCGGTCGACGGGACATTCGACGACACCCAGGCGCTGGTGAAGGCGATGTTCAACGATCCGCACTTCGCTGGACGTTTCCGGCTGGCGGCGGTCAATTCGATCAACTGGGCGCGGCTGATGTTGCAGGTCGTGTATTATTTTTACGCCGCCGTCCGCCTCGGCGCGCCCGAAAGCCAGGTCAGCTTCAGCGTCCCGACCGGCAACTTCGGCGACGTCTTTGCGGGCTATGTTGCGGCGCGCATGGGGTTGCCGATCGGCAAGCTGATCGTCGCCACCAACGTCAACGACATCCTCCACCGGGCACTGCGTAACGGCGACTATTCGGTCGGCACCGTCAACCCGACCGCCGCCCCGTCGATGGATATTCAGGTCAGCTCGAACTTCGAACGGCTGTTGTTCGACCTTGGCCGGCACGACGGCGCGGCGACGGCGGCGATGATGGCGCAGTTCGAAGCAACCAAGCGTCTGGCCCTTCCTCCCGCGATGCGCGCGGCGGCGGGCGAGCTTCTCGTCAGCGCGCGGATCGACGCCGATACGATGGCGCAGACACTCCGCTGGGCAGCCGAGGCGACCGGCGAATTGATCGACCCGCACACCGCGATTGGCCTCGCCGCCGCCCGCGACGCCAAGATTACCGGCCCGATCGTCACCCTTGCCACTGCTCACCCGGCGAAGTTTCCCGATGCCGTCGAGCGCGCCGCCGGTCGTCGCCCAGTGCTGCCAATGCGCGTCGCCGGGCTGTTCGACCGCGCCGAACGGTTTGCCTCGCTCCCCGCCGACCTTACGACAATCGAGGCATATATCGCCGAACGGGCGACGCCTGCGCGCGCGGAGCTTGCCGCATGACGCGCCTGACCACGTTGGCCAACGGCGTCCGCGTCGTCACCCGGACGATGGATCATGTCGAAACCGTCGCGCTTGGCCTCCACGTCGACACCGGCGCGCGGCACGAGGATGAGCGGACCAACGGCGTCGCCCACCTACTCGAACACATGGTATTCAAGGGTACGACGACGCGGTCGGCGCGCGCGATTGCCGAGGAGATCGAGGACGTCGGCGGGTCGTTGAACGCCTATACCGCGCGCGACATGACGGTGTTCCACGCGCGCGTCCTGTCCGGCGACACGCCGCTGGCGATCGACCTGATCGCCGACCTCGTCCGCAACCCCCGCTTCGACGCCGACGAGATCGAGCGTGAAAAAGCGGTCGTCCTGCAGGAACTTGGTGAGGCACGCGACACGCCCGACGATATCGTCTTCGATCATCTCCAGGCGGCGGCATTTCCGGATCAGGCGCTCGGGCGGTCGATCCTTGGCGACGAAGCGTCGATCGCCGCGATCACCGAGCGCGATCTGCGCGACTGGCTGGCGGTCCAGTACCGCGCCGGGTCGTGCATCGTCGCCGCCGCTGGCAAGGTCGACCACGACGCCTTCGTCGCGCTGTGCGTGCCGCTATTCGGCGATCTTGCCCCCGGCACCCGTCCCGCCTGCGTCGCCGCCGCCTTTGCCCCCGGCGTCGTTAACGACCGGCGCAAATTCGAGCAGGCGCACCTGACGCTCGGCGCACCCGCACCGGGCCACCACCATGCCGATTACGACGCCGCCGCGCTGTTCGTCACGGCAGTCGGCGGCGGTGCGTCGTCGCGGCTGTTTCAGGAGCTGCGCGAGGAGCGCGGGCTGGCGTACAGCATCTTTGCAAGCACGACGCCTTACGCCGACGCAGGACTATTCTCGGTCTACCTCGCCACCGCCAAAAAGGACGCCGCGCGCGCGTTCGATCTTGCGGTCCAAGTTCTAGCGACATGCGCCGCGACGCTCCGCCCCGACGAACTCGCGCGCGCCAAGGCGCAGGTCCGCGCGGGGCTGTTGATGAGCCTCGAAACCCCCGGCGGCTGGGCCGAGTTCTGCGCCCGTCAACTGCTCGCGCACGGGCGCTTACAAACGCCAGCTGATCTCGTCGCGCGGATCGACGCGGTCGATCTCGATCACGTCCGCGCTGCCGCTGGACGGCTCGTCGGTGGACCCTATGCGGTGGCCGATGTCGGCGCGCCAGCGATGCGACGGGCGGCGTGAGCGCGTGGACCTCACCCTCCTCACCGCCGAACCATGGGCCGATTACGGACTGATCGATTCGGGGCACGGGCGGAAGCTCGAACGCTACGGCCCTCACCGCTTCATCCGTCCTGAGCCGCAGGCATTATGGTCGCCCGCCGCCGTCGATTGGGCTGCTGACGGCGAGTTCGTCGGCGGGTCGGAGGAGGACGGCGGCGGGCGGTGGAATCTGTCGCCGACCGTGCCGCTGGCGTGGCTGCTTGGTTGGGGCGGCGTTCGCTTCCGCGCGTCGAATACGCCGTTTCGCCACCTCGGTTTCTTCCCTGACATGGCGTGCCACTGGGGCTGGATGGCGGGGCGCTGCGGTGCCGCCAAGGACGTGCTCAACGTCTTCGGCTATACTGGTGTCGGATCGCTCGTCTGCGCGGCGGTGGGGGCGAACGTGACCCACCTCGACGCTTCGAAAAAAGCGGTGTCGGCGGCGGTTGAGAACCAGCGACTGAGCGGATTGGCCGAAGCGCCCGTCCGCTGGGTCGTCGACGACGCGCTCAAGTTCATGCGGCGCGAGGTCCGCCGTGCCCGCCGTTATGACGGCATCATCCTCGACCCACCGAAATATGGGCGCGGCCCCGACGGGGAAGTATGGGAGCTGTACCGCGACCTGCCCGAACTGCTCGCGCTCGCCCGAAGCCTGCTCGACGCGCGTTCGGCGTTTCTCGTCCTCACCGTCTATGCCATCCGGATGTCGGCGGTCGCGATTGCCGAGCTCGCCACCGAGGCGCTCATCGGGCTTGGCGGGACGATCACAGCGGGTGAGATGACGATCCGCGAGGAGGCACGGGGGCGATTGTTGCCAACCGCAATCTTCGTGCGGTGGCAGGCAGACTAAGCGCTGTCGGCGGCGTCCGGCGGCGGCGGGGCACCGTCATCATTGCGATCCGCGACCGGCACGGCGCGGTCACGCGACTTACGCCGCGCAAGGTTGTCGCGCAGCGCAGCGGCAAGGCGGGCGGCGCGGGCCGCCGACTGAACGGGGTCGGTCATCGTTCGGCGCTACGCACGGGGGCGATCCTTGACAAGCCGCCGCCGCCCCCCGATACGCCCCGTTCCGCGGCCGTGCTGCCGTAGCTCAGTGGTAGAGCGCATCCTTGGTAAGGCTGAGGTCGGGAGTTCAATCCTCCCCGGCAGCACCAGCGGCGGTCGGCGTATTTCCCTTCGTGGATCACGCCGCCCAATGAATATCGATCGGCAGCTCGGTCCCGGCGAGCAGCCGCCCGACCGGTGCGGTCGCCTTCGCCCCGGCCTCGATCGCCGTCTCAAGCGCCGCCTTAGCCGCCGCCCCGCGTGCGGCCACCAATAGCGTCCGAGCCGCCATCAGCGTCGCGCGCGTCAACGTCACCCGACCAGGTTGGCCCGCAGCTGGCATGAGGCCGATCGCCTTCGCGGGTGCAGTCATCGCCGCGTCGAGGTCGGGACTGGCGACGAGCGACCCCGTCCCACCGTCGGCGTCGACGATCAGCCATGCGAGGTCGAGCGGCCACTTCATCGCGCCGAGCCGCTCATCGGAGTCGAGCCCCGCCTTGCGATACGCCGCCTTCGCGTCACCAATCAGCGGAATAACCCGCGCGCCGATCGGAAGGAAGGCCTTCGCCAGCATCCCGGTGTTCGACGCAGCGTCGGTCGGCGCGACGAGGCGGTCGTCGGTTGGCAGGATCGTCACCCGCTTCCAGTTGAGCTTGGCCTTCGCCAGTCGCGCATAGACCGGCGCAGCGATCGCCCCACCGGGTAGCGCAATCAGCGCATCACCGCGTGCATCGAGCGCCGAATCGATGATGAACTCGACATCCGACGCGACCGCATCGGACAGTTCGTCGGCGTCGTCATAGTCCCACCATTCGGCTTCGATCATCGACAGGTCCTTATTGTGGCGCGGCCCCGGCCAGCGCGTCGGCTTCGCGGCATCAGATACACGCTATTCCAACGCACGATAGCGCGCTTCGGTCGCCGCCATATAGTCGCGTGTG
>JAYTXW010000077.1:0-4358 GCA_043742745.1 Sphingomonadaceae bacterium | reverse complement strand
TAAGCTTCGCCTCGTCGGCAGCGTTCAGCTTCGCGGCCAGCGCCGCCGCGCCGCCGGCCTTGACCGTGGCCGCAAATTCGGCGCGCTGAACGGCGATTTGCGACACCCCGTCGGCGAAGACATCGATGATGCGCCAGCCGCCATCGGTCTGGCGGAGGCGATAGTTGAGCGCGGTCGTCCCGTCCTTCGCCACGATCGCGCTGTGGACGAGAGCGTCGGCCCCGCGCATATCGACCTTGGGCGCGACGGTGAACTTCTCGCCGTCGAAGCCGCTGAAATTGATCGCATAGGTCACGACCGAATGGCGGGTGAAGGCGGCGATCAGCGCATCGCGGTCGGCGGCGCTCGTCGTCGCCCACGCCGGGCCGGTGATGAGCCGCGTCATGCCCGCCATGTCGTGGGTCGCCTTGACCAGCGGGGTCAGCTTCGCCATCCGGCTGCTCAGCGAGGTGCCCTTCGCGCTCTGCATCGACGCGATCAGGGCGGTGTTGAAATCCCCGACGACCGCCGCCGGATCGGTCGCGGCAGCGGCGGGCGCGGCGACGGCGATCATGGCGGCGGCGACTGGAGCGAATCGGACGAACGCTTTGAACACTTGTGTCTCCTTCGATGCCGTCGTCTGCCCGCACCGGGCCGAACGCGCGATGAACGCATCCATCAAACACGCGCAATGAATATAGCCGATGACTGCGCCCGTAACATTCTGTCCGCCGTGCGCGAAAGCCACACTGGCGCACGATCACTACGGTTGATCGGCGCGCGGGGTTGCCGCAGTGCGGCATTTTCGTTAGCCGACCGGAATGGACAAAGGGTAAGCGATGCAGGTGGTTCTGGCCCAGCCCCGGGGGTTCTGCGCGGGCGTCGTCCGCGCGGTCGGGATCGTCGATCGCGCGCTCGCAACGCACGGCCGCCCGGTCTATGTCCGCCACGAAATCGTCCACAACGCCCATGTCGTCGACCAGTTGAAGGCGAAGGGCGCGATCTTTGTCGAAGAGCTCGGCGAGGTTCCCGACCATGCCCTGACGGTGTTCAGCGCCCACGGCGTCGCGCGCAACATTGTCGATGAGGCGGCACGGCGTCGCCTACCCGTCATCGACGCGACGTGCCCGCTCGTGACCAAAGTCCATATCCAGGGTCGGCGGTATGCCGCGCGCGGCCGGGTCATCGTCCTGATCGGCCATGCCGGCCACCCCGAAGTCGATGGCACGATCGGCCAGATCGACGCCGCCGTCCACCTTGTCTCGACCGTCGAGGATGTCGCCGCGCTTAGCGTACCGCTCGACACGCCGATCGCCTATGTCACCCAGACGACGCTGTCGGTCGACGACACGCGCGGGGTGATCGAGGCGTTGAACGCGCGGTTCGTTGACGTGATTGGGCCGGACGTGTCCGACATCTGCTACGCGACGCAGAATCGCCAGACGGCGGTGCGCGACCTGTGTGCGACGGTCGACGTGCTCCTCGTGGTCGGCGCCAAGAACAGTTCTAATTCCAACCGTCTGCGCGAAATCGGCGTTGAGATGGGGGTACCGTCATACCTGATCGCCGATGGCAGCGCGCTCGATCCCACCTGGGTCAGCGGCATCGGCACCGTCGGGCTGACGGCGGGGGCATCGGCACCGGAGGAACTCGTCCAGGGCGTCATCGCGGCGCTGCGGGCGCTCGGCCCGGTCGACGTCGCGACGATGGCGGGCATCGAGGAGCACCAGTCGTTCCGCCTGCCGCCGGGTCTCGAGCGCGCGACTCCGGCGCGCACCGGGCACGCCGAACTGGCGTCGGCGGCGGTAAGTCTTTAGGGAGCGCGCATGACCCTGCCCCTCGCCCCCCTCGTCCGTATCGGGACGTACACCGTCGCCCAGCATATCAAGGGCGGTAAATACCCCCTCGTGCTGATGCTCGAGCCGCTGCTGCGGTGCAATCTCGCGTGCCCCGGCTGCGGCAAGATCGATTATCCCGACGCGATCCTCAACCAGCGGCTGAGCTACGACCAGTGCATGGCCGCGATCGACGAATGCGGCGCCCCCGCCGTGTCGATCGCCGGGGGGGAGCCGCTCCTCCACCGCGATATGCCGAGAATCGTGAAGGGCTATATCGCCAAGAAAAAGTTCGTCATCCTGTGCACTAACGCGCTGCTGCTCAAGAAGCGGATGGCCGATTATGCGCCGTCGCCGTATTTCACCTGGTCGATCCACCTCGATGGCGACAAGCAGATGCACGACCATGCCGTCGATCAGGACGGCACCTATGACGTCGCGATCGAGGCAATCGAGCTTGCCAAGGCGAAGGGTTTCCGGGTTCAGGTCAACTGCACCGTGTTCGACGGGGCCGACCCGGCCAAGCTTGCCGCCTTCTTCACCGAAATGAAGCGCCGCGAGGTCGAAGTGACGATCTCGCCCGGCTACGCCTATGAACGCGCGGCGAACCAAGACCATTTCCTCAACCGCGAGCGAACCAAGAATTTCTTCCGCGACGTGTTCAGCCGCGGCAACGGCGGCAAGGATTGGGCGTTTACCAACTCGCCGCTCTTCCTCGACTTCCTCGCTGGCAACCAGACGTATGAATGCACCCCGTGGTCGATGCCGCTGCGCACCGTCTTTGGCTGGCAGAAGCCGTGCTACCTCGTCGGCGAGGGCTATGTGCCAACCTTCGCCGAGCTGATGGAGGGGACTGACTGGGACCAGTACGGCGTCGGCAAGTACGAAAAATGCTCGAATTGCATGGTTCATTGCGGCTTCGAAGGCACGGCGGCGACCGATTCGATCCGTCACCCGCTCAAGATGTTTAAGGTCGGGCGGAACGGCGTCCGCACCGACGGCCCAATGGCCCCCGACATCGACCTGAGCCACGCCCGCCCGGCACAGGACACCTTCTCCGACCACGTCGCGAAGGAACTCGACCGGATCAAGACCGCCGACCCCGAAGGCTGGATGCGGGTGCAGCGCGCGGCCTAAGGGTTGGGGCGCTGGGGCACGGGGATCGCACCGCTAGCTGTCGTCGCGCCCTAACCTAGACCCAACCTCGGCCCCAACCGAACGCGGCCTGCGCGGAGCACCCGCAGGCACGCGATGCTGCGCCACGCGAACGCGGTGAACATGGGCACCTGCCCCGGATGGCGCGCTAGCGACGCAAGCAGGCGGCGGTAGTCGGTTGTCCCGCGCGGCCCCATCGCGACGCGCACCGCCGGCGGCAGGGCATCGTCGACCGCGTCGGACACGACGCGCACAATCACGAATGGCAGGCGGTGGGCGGCGGCGACACGCGCGACGATCTGGCTTTCCATGTCGACCGCGATCGCTCCGCTGGCACCAAGGGCACGCTTGCGGGTGGGATCGGCAAGGATGCCGTCGGCGTGAATCCGTCCCTGGCGCGCGCCGGGGAGTGCTGCGGCGATCCGATCGCGCCAGCCCGCGTCGCACGTTGCATTGAACCCGCCAGTGACGCCGGTGCCGATAATCCAGTCGCCGACGTGCAGGTCGTCGCGCACCGCCCCCGCCAGTCCCCAGCTGACGATGCCCGCCGCGCGCGGGGCGTGGGCATCGAGCGCGGTCGCGAGCCATGTCGCATCACCACCACCGGCAACCGCCCGCACGTCGCTGCTCGCCGCCGCGCGCGCCTCGGCAACGACCCCGCAGGCGACGAGGATCATTGCGACGCTGCCATCAGGCGCGTCCCATCACAGGCCCCAGCGCACGGCGGGGTCGTTGGCGTCGCGCAGATTGCGATAGCGCGCCAGCGCCCACAGCGGGAAGATCGTCGCATAGCCGTGGTAGCGGAGGTAGAACACCCGCGGGAAGCCGCCGCCGGTGTAATGGTCTTCGGGCCAGACGCCGTCGTCGCCCTGGGTTTCGGTCAACCACGCGACGCCGCGCGCCACTGCCGGATGGTCGGCCGCGCCCGCCGCCATCAGCCCGAGGAGCGCCCACGCCGTCTGCGAGGCGCGACTGTCCGCCGCGACGTGACCCACGCGGTCGAGGGCATAGCTGTCGCACGCTTCGCCCCATCCACCGTCAGGGTTTTGCACGGCGATCAGCCAGTCGGCCCCGCGGCGCACCGGCGCGTCGGTGGCAGTCATCCCGGCGGCGTTGAGCGCACACAGCGCCGACCATGTCCCGTAGATATAGTTGACGCCCCAGCGCCCGAACCAGCTGCCGTCGGCCTCCTGCTCCTTGACCAGATATGCCACTGCCGCTTGCATCCGCGCCGAGCCGACCGGTTCGCCGAGCTGGCCGAGCATCGACACGACCCGCGCGCTGACGTCGGCGGTCGGCGGATCGAGCAGCGCGCCGTGATCGGCGAAGGGGATGTTGTTGAGGTAATGATAGCTGTTGTCGGCGTCGAACGCGCCCCAGCCGCCGTCC
>JAYTXW010000076.1:0-1795 GCA_043742745.1 Sphingomonadaceae bacterium | reverse complement strand
TGGAAAAGCCAATGTCATATCGCGGCCGACGGCCGAATGGTAGCTACGTTGAGCCATCCCTCTCGCGCAAACTGGTGCAATCCAGATAGCGATCCGTCCATCTTAATTAAGCGCGCTTTGAGCCGACGTAGACAGTTGTAATGCTCCATACAACATCCCCGCCCGCTTCTCGAAGCTCGCGACCATCCGGCGGAACGCCTCGCCGAAGAACACGCCGGCCAGCCGTTCGAACAGTTTCGATTGAAACTCGAAATCGACCGCGAAATGGACCGTGCAGCCGCCCGGCGCTGGGTCGAATCGCCAGTCGTTGCGGAGGTATTTGAGCGGTCCCGAAATATAATCGACGTGGAGCGCGCGTGGCCGATCGAGCGTCACCCGGCTGGTAAAGCGTTCACGGACCATTTTGAAGCCGACGACCATGTCGGCGACGATCGTCGTGCCATCGTTCGACGTGACGCGCATCGCCTGTACCCACGGCAGGAACTCCGCATAGCGCCCGATGTCGGCGACCAGGTCGAACATCTGCTCGGGCGTGTACGGCAGGAAGCGGTCTTCGATGTGGCGTGGCATCAGTCTGCCTCGGGGAGGTGGCGCGGCATCAAGCGGTGGCTCCGCCGCGGCTGAAACTGAATTCCCCACCAACAGGGGTCATCCTGGCGCAGGCCAGGATCCACCGTCGCGCATCACGACAGCCCGACGATTGGTGGCGACGTGGATCCTGGCCTGCGCCAGGATGACTTCGTGAGGGGAGATTGGCGCTCCTCAAGCGACTACCGCCGCACTCGCCGCCCCCGCCCCCGCCCCCGCCCCCGCTATCATCGCTGCCCGCTTCGCCCGCATCGCGGCAAAGTCCGCCCCGGCGTGGTAACTCGACCGCGTCAGCGGCGACGCCGCAACCTGAAGGAACCCCTTCGCGCGGGCGATCGCGGCATAGCTGCGGAACGTGTCGGGCGTCACGAAGTCGATCACCTTCGCGTGGCGCGGCGTCGGCTGGAGATACTGGCCGACGGTGAGAAAATCGACGTCGGCCGAGCGCATATCGTCGAACACCTGGTGCATCTCGTGGCGCTCCTCGCCAAGCCCGACCATCAGCCCCGACTTGGTGAATATCGACGGATCGAGCGTCTTGACCCGGTCGAGCAGACGCAGCGAATGGAAATAGCGCGCGCCCGGGCGGATCGTCGGATACAGGCGCGGCACCGTCTCAAGGTTGTGGTTGTACACATCGGGTCGCGCCGCGACGATCGCCGCCACCGCCCGCTCAGCCTTGTTGCGGAAGTCCGGCGTAAGGATTTCGATCGTCGTGTTCGGCGCGTGGTGGCGCATCGCCTCGATCACCTTGACGAATTGCCCCGCGCCGCCGTCGGCCAGATCGTCGCGGTCGACACTGGTGATGACGATGTGTTCGAGCCCGAGCGCCCCGGCGGCCTCGGCGACGTGCGCTGGTTCGAGCCCGTCGACCGGCCCCGGCATCCCCGTCTTGACGTTACAGAACGCACACGCCCGGGTGCAGGTATCGCCCAGGATCATCACCGTCGCGTGCTTCTGCGTCCAGCACTCACCGATGTTGGGGCACGCCGCTTCCTCGCACACCGTATTCAGGTTGAGGCTCCGCATCAGCCGCCGGGTTTCCGCGAATGCGGTCGAGGTCGGGGCGCGAACGCGAAGCCAGTCGGGCTTGCGAATACGGGGCGCTGGATCGGCGAGCGATGACGTCATGCACGGTCAGATAGGCCGGTCCCCCGGCAAAGCCAACGCCCGGTGCGGCGATTGGCGCTGTCCTACACGCGATGAA
>JAYTXW010000075.1:0-2163 GCA_043742745.1 Sphingomonadaceae bacterium | reverse complement strand
GACGGCCTTCGCGGTCGAACTGCTGTATGCTGGCCTGTTCGGACTGCGGAACCTGCCCGAGGAGGCGCTCGAGCCGTTTCTGGTGGTCGAGGCCCCGCGCATCCTGTTCCCGTTCGCCCGCCGCATCGTCGCCGACGCCACGCGCGACGGTGGCTTCCCGCCGCTGATGCTTGAACCGATCGATTTCGGGTCGCTGTACATGGCGCAGCAGCAGGGTGGCATGGTCGGCCAAGTCGCCGGCAACGCCTGAGCGCATCCTGCGCGGCATGAACCGGGCTTGCGCTCGTAACCCCGGCAGCGCGCGATGAGCCTCGTCCGCGCCACCGGCACGATCGGCGGGCTGACGCTCGTCAGCCGCATCCTCGGCCTCGTCCGCGACACGCTGTTCGCCATCGTCGTCGGCGCGGGGCTGGCGTCGGACTGTTTCCTGATCGCCTTTCGCCTGCCGAACCTGTTCCGCGCGCTGTTCGCCGAAGGGGCGTTCGCCGCCGCCTTCGTGCCGATGTTCAGCCGCGCGCTCGGCCCCGGGCGCGGCGACGGCAGCGACGGTGACCTGGTCGCCGGTCGCGCGTTCGCCGAAGCCGTCCTCGCGGTGCTGCTGCCGCTGCTGGTCGTCTTCACGATCGTCATGGTCGCGTTCGCCGCGCCGGTCGTGTGGCTGATGACCGGCGGCTTCCCCGACGCCAGCCCGGAGAAATATCGGCTCGCAGTCGAGTTCACGCGGATCACATTTCCGTATCTGCTTCTCATCAGCCTCGTGTCGCTGCTCGGCGGCATCCTCAATTCGCTCGGGCGCTTCTGGGTCAACGCCGCCGCGCCGATCCTGCTCAACGTCGCGCTGATCGCCGGGCTGGTGCTGTTCCACGGCGATACGCCGGTCGCCAGCGCGCGGGTCCAATCGGCGGCGGTGACGGTCGCAGGGCTGCTCCAGTTCGTCTGGCTGGTGTGGGCGTGCCACCGCGCCGGGATGGATTTGCGGCTGCGCTGGCCGAAACTGACGCCGCCGGTGCGCGCGCTCCTCCGCCGGATCGGCCCGGCGGCGCTGGGAGCAGGGGCGGTGCAGATCAACCTCGTCATCTCGACGGCGCTTGCGGCGCGCTTCCTCGGGCAGGGCGCGATCAGCTATCTTTATTACGCCGACCGGCTCAACCAGCTCCCGCTCGGGCTGGTCGGCATCGGCATCGGCACGGTGCTGCTGCCGACGCTGTCGCGGCAACTGGCGGGCAAGCTCGACGGCGCGGCGCTCCACACCCAGAACCGCGCGATCGAGCTGGTCCTGCTCCTTACGCTTCCCGCGGCCGCCGCGCTGGTGGTCAGCGCGCTGCCGATCGTCCGCACCCTGTTCGAGCATGGTCGCTTCACCGGGGCCGATTCGCTCGCAACGGCGGCGGCATTGAGCGCCTTTTCACTCGGCCTGCCCGCCTATGTCCTCATCAAAGTACTGACGCCCGGGTTTCACGCGCGCGGCGATACCACGACACCGGTGCGGATCGCGGTCGCGTCGATGCTCGTCAACCTCGTCGGCAACCTGACGCTGATCTGGAGCCTCGGCTTTGTCGGCATCGCGCTGTCGACCGCGCTCGCGGCGTGGGTCAACGCCGGGGCGCTGTTCTGGACATTGCGGCGGCGCGGCCTGTTCACCGTCGACGCCCGCCTGCGCCGTAACGGTTGGCGGCTCGTCGCCGCGAGCGCGGCGATGGCCGGGGTTCTCGTCGCCGCCGACCGCCTCGTCGCGCCGTACATGGGGGCAAGCCTGATCGCGCGCGGCGTCGCGCTCGCCGCGCTGATCGCGGCGGGCGGGGTTGCCTATCTCGCAGCGGCGTACGGTCTCAGGGCGTTTTCGCTTGCCGACCTCAAGGGGCAACTGCGAAGGCGTACCGCATGAACCGCGTCTTTTCCGGCATCCAGCCCACCGGCAACCTCCACCTCGGCAATTACCTAGGGGCGATCCGCAACTGGGTCGGGATGCAGGCGGATTTCGAGTGCATCTATTGCATCGTCGACCTCCACGCGATCACCCTGCCGCACGATCCCAAGGCGTTGGCGGCGGCGACGCGCGACATGGCGGCGGGTATCCTTGCCGCCGGGGTCGATCCGGCGCGTGCGATCCTGTTCCATCAAAGCGCGGTGACGGCACACGCCGAGCTTGCCTGGATCCTGATG
>JAYTXW010000074.1:0-3149 GCA_043742745.1 Sphingomonadaceae bacterium | reverse complement strand
CACCGGGTCGGGACCGGCGCGGTTGCGGTCGCGGGCACGACGGTGACGGTCAATTACACCGGCTGGCTCGACGCGGGCGGCGGTAAGCACGGCGCGCAGTTCGACAGTTCGGTCGGCAAGGCGCCGTTCGTCTTCGCGCTCGGTGGCGGGCGGGTCATCGCCGGGTGGGACGCGGGCGTCGCGGGGATGAAGGTCGGCGGCAAGCGGACGTTGCTGATCCCCGCCATCCAGGGCTACGGCGAGCGCGGCGCGGGCGACGATATTCCCCCCGGCGCGGCGCTGGTGTTCGACGTCGAGCTGCTCAAGGTCGAATAGCGGTTTGCGTGCGCGCGCCGCCCTGCTAGCCAAGGCGTAACGCCGCGCATGACGGCGACCACCGGGGAGACAAGCATGGCGGCGACCGAACGGACCGAGCGCGTCGGCGGGCCGTATGCGTGGTACGTCCTCATCGTCCTGATGGTCGTCTACGTCTTCAACTTCATCGACCGCTCGATCCTGACGATCCTCGGGCCGTACATCCAGAAGGACCTGGGCCTGAGCGACGGCCAGATCGGGCTGTTGTCGGGCACCGTGTTCGCGCTGTTCTACGGCCTGTTCGGCCTCGCGCTCGGGCGGCTGGCGGACACATGGGTGCGGACGTGGACGATCGCGCTCGGCCTGTCGATCTGGTCGGGGATGACCGCGCTGTCGGGGTTCGCCACCAGTTTTGGCACCCTTGCGCTCGCCCGCGTCGGCGTCGGCGTCGGCGAGGCGAGCGCCAGCCCTGCCGCCTATTCGCTGATCGGCGACTGGTTCCCGAAGGAAAAGCGCGCGACCGCGCTGTCGGTCTATTCGAGCGGCATCTACATCGGCGCAGGCCTCAGCATCCTGATCAGCGGGCAGGTCGTCGGGCGGTGGGCGCGCGCCTATGCCCATGGCGGGGCACCGTTCGGGCTGACCGCGTGGCAGGCGGCGTTCTTTATCATCGGCCTCCCCGGCTTGCTCCTTGCCGTCCTCGTTGCCGTCATGCGCGAGCCGCCGCGTGGCCTCGCCGACGGGCTGCTGACCAAGGGCCCGCGCGAGCCGCACCCGTTCGCCAAGATGTTCGCCGAACTCGGCACCATCATCCCGCCGTTCACCGTCTTCACCCTGCGCCGCGACGGGGCGAGTGCGCGCGTCGTTCGCAACAATATCGTCGGCATGGCGGTGGCGATCGTCATCGCGGTCGTGATGACGCGGTGGACCGACGGCCTTGTCCCCACCGCCAAGCTTAAAGTGCTGGCGACGATCGGCGGCGTGGCGATCACGACCAACGCGATCCAGTGGGCGGCGATGGCGACCGGCGTGTTCGGCGTGGTCGCGTGGTCGCAGTCGCTCGCCGTCCGCGACAAGCCGCTCCACGCGCTGATTTGGCGGACGCCGACGATGCTGCTGGTGACGGCGGCGGGAACGCTGATTTCGCTCGGCAGCTATGCGGTCGGCGCGTGGATTTTCATCTACGCCTTCCGCTTCCTCCACGCGACGCCGGAGGGGGCGGGCATCGGCCTGGGCCTCGGCGCGGCGTTCGGCGGGCTGATCGGGACGTCGCTCGGCGGGGTCATCGGCGATGCGTGGAAGCTGCGCTCGCCGACCGGACGCCTCAAGCTGACGCTGATCGCGACGATCTTCCCCGTGCCGATTGCGCTCTATGCCTATCACACGAGCAGCCTGCCGGTGTTCTACCTGTGCTATTTCCTGATTGTCCTGATCGGCACCTTATGGCTGGGCGGCGTGACGTCGACGATGCAGGACCTCGTCCTGCCGCGGATGCGCGGGACGGCGGGGGCGATGTTCTTCATGGGGACGACGCTGATCGGGCTGGGCAACGGGCCGTATATCGTCGGGCTGATATCCGACATCACTGGCGACCTGCGCTTCGCGATCGTCCTGACATACCTGACCGCGCCGCTGGTGTGGCTGTGCCTGCTCGCCGCGATCCGCCTGCTGCCCGCCGCCGAGGCCAGCCGCGTCGACCGCGCGCGGGCGGCGGGCGAACCGATTTAGGAGAAGACCCATGAAAATCGAAGATCTGTTCAGCGTGGCCGGCAAGGTCGTCGTCGTCACCGGCGGCAGCCGCGGCATCGGTGAGATGATCGCGCGCGCCTATGTCGAGAACGGTGCCAAGGTCTATATTACCGCGCGCAACGCCGCCGTTTGCGACGGGTTGGCGGCGGAATTGAGCAAGTTCGGGACGTGCATATCGATCCCCGCCAACCTCGCCGACATGGCCGAGATCGAGCGTTTCGCCACCGAACTAGAAAAACGCGAAACCAAGATCGACGTCCTGTTCAATAACGCGGGCGCCAGCTGGGGCGCGACGTTCGACGCCTTCCCCGAAAGTGGGTGGGACAAGATCATGGACCTCAACGTCAAGAGCGTGTTCTTCCTGACTCAACGCCTCGTGCACCTGCTCGAGGCCGCCGGCCATGCCGACGATTTCGCCCGCGTCATCAACATCGGCTCGATCGACGGCCTCCACGTCAGCGGGATCGAAACATACAGCTACGCCGCGAGCAAGGCCGCCGTTCTCCACCTGACGCGGATGATGGCGAAGAACCTCGCTGCCCGCCACATCGCGGTCAACGCGATCGCCCCGGGCTATTTCCCGTCGAAAATGACCGCCGCGATCCCCGAGGAATGGGCGGCCGAATCGGTCCGCGCGACGCCGATGAAACGGATCGGCAACGCCGACGACATGGGCGGCCTCGCGCTCTACCTCGGGTCGAAGGCGAGCGGGTTCGTCTGCGGCGCGGTCATCGCGGTCGACGGCGGATACGCAACGACGGTTTAGGCGAATGCTCTCCTAACTCCTCCCCCACCGGGGGAGGGGGACCATCGCCCTTCCGCGATGGTGGAGGGGGCGGCCAGCCTTCCGCCCAGCCACCCCCCTCCGTCGCGCAAGGGCGCGCCACCTCCCCCGGTGGGGGAGGAATAAAAGCATTCTCCGCCCAAAATCTGGGCATCTGCCGCTCAACTAGGCACCGCACACCCCAAAAAATTCGCTTCCGGACCGCAAAATGCCCCGTTCACCGGCTGGCACGACCCGTGCTAGGCTAGTGGTCAAAGGTGGGCCACGCGCTATGAAAAAAGTCGAAGCCGTCATCAAGCCGTTCAAGCTCGACGAGGTGAAG
>JAYTXW010000073.1:0-2538 GCA_043742745.1 Sphingomonadaceae bacterium | reverse complement strand
CGAAATCAGCCTGGCGGTGTAGAGGCGGGTCGTGTCGATGAAATACGACGACACCCGGCGGCAATGCGCGAACAGCGTGTCGGCAACGATGCGGTCGGCGTCGAGCAAGTGGAGATAGGTGAACAGCACCGTCTCCTTCCGCGCGTTCGCAACCCGCCACAGCTTCGCCAGCGCGACGATCGATTCGCGCATTTCGGGCGACGAATAGCGGTCTTGAAGCTGGAGATAGGCGTTGGCCTCGCTCGCCTGCGCCGATTTGCGGACCTGGCTCAGCGCGCCGAACGCCGCCGTCGCCGAGGCGGCGGCCGACACGGCGGCGGCGATCGTGGCGAGGTTGGCGATCGTCGCCGTGAGTGTAGCGCAGGATTGCGTGTGCGCCACAGGGCGACGACAAGCGCCGCATGACTCGCCCGCGCGCCGACCAGCACCTCGTTACCCTCGGCCTCGCCGAAAGCCGGACGCGGGCGCAGGCGCTGATTCTCGCGGGGCTGGTGTTTGCGGGCGATCGCAAGATCGACAAGGCGGGGCAGGCGGTCGATCCGGTCGTCGCGCTGACGGTCAAGGGGCGCGATCATCCATGGGTGTCGCGCGGCGGCATCAAACTGGCGCACGGCCTCGACCATTTTGGCTGGGACGTCGCGGGCGTCACCGCGATCGATGTCGGGTCGTCGACCGGCGGGTTTACCGATGTCCTGCTGACGCGGGGGGCGGTGCACGTGTTCGCAGTCGATTCGGGGACCAATCAGCTCGCATGGAAGCTCCGTGACGACCCCCGCGTGACGGTGCTCGAACAGACGAGCGCGCGAATTTTGACCGCCGACCATGTCCCCGTGCCGATCGACCTGATCGTGTGCGACGCGAGTTTCATCGGGCTGGCGAAAGTGTTGGCGGTGCCGCTGACCTTTGCCGCCCCGGCAGCCCGCCTGCTCGCGCTGATCAAGCCGCAGTTCGAGGCAGGGCGCGGCGAGGTCGGCAAGGGTGGGGTGGTGCGCGACCCCGTCGTGCACAGCCGTGTCTGCGCCGACGTCACGGCGTGGGTCGCGGGGCAGGGGTGGGCGGTGGCAGGCGTCGTGCCGAGTCCGATCACCGGACCGGAGGGCAATATCGAGTTTCTGATCGCCGCCGACCGTTGACGCCGTGATGGTGGAGCGCCACATCGGCTACTAAAGGAGCGAGCATCATGCAGTCGCAAAACCGTATTTTTGAAGATATGTCGAAAATCGCCACCTCGGCGATGGGGACAATGGCCGGCGTCGGGCGCGAGGTCGAGACGCTAATCCGGGGCCGCGTCCGTGACCTTGTCGGCGATGTCGATATGGTCGGACGCGACGAGTTCGAAGCGGTCAAGGCGATGGCTGCAACCGCCCGCACCGAAGTTGAGGCATTGAAGGCCGAAATTGCCGCGATGCGGGCAGGCGGTGCCGCCGACAAACCACCTGAAAGCACGGGCAGTGCTCCGTCCTCGGTGCAGGACACCGACAGTGCCCCAATCGTCTAGTTACCCACAAGATTTAGTGGGTGTCGCCGAAACGTCGCTTGCTTTGCGCGGGGTCCGGTCGCAGCGTGCGGCTTCGCTAAGCGGGAGCCTGGCCGCATGACGCAACTCGATATTGATTTCCAACCGGCCCCCGCTGCGCCGATCGATATGCTCGAACATTATTTCAACGCGCACGGCTGGGCGTTTGAGCGGTCGGGCGACGAGGAAATTACGGCGAGCGTCGCCTCCGCGTTCGCCAATTTTCAACTGCGCGCGCTGTGGCGTGAGGACGAGCGCGTCCTCCAGTTCATCGCGATGCCCGACATCCGGGTGCCCGAGGCCAAGCGCGCGGCGATGTACGAGACGCTCGGGCTGATCAACGAACAATTGTGGATCGGCCATTTCGAAATGTGGGCCGCCGACGGGACGTTGCTGTTTCGCCACGCGACGCTGCTCGACAGCCCCGATGACGAGGATGAGATCGACCTGACGCTCGGCCAAGCGGAGATGCTCGTCGACGCCGCGATCGATGAGTGCGAACGCTTTTATCCCGTATTCCAGTTCGTCCTGTGGGCGGGCAAATCCCCCGCCGAGGCGATCGAGGCGGCGCTGCTAGATACGGTCGGTGAGGCGTGAGTGCCGCCGTGGGCGGTGAGGCGTGAGTGCCGCCGTGGGCGGTGAGGCGTGACATCGTCCGTGGCGGCAGCGGCGGGTGCCGACGTTGGCCAGGTATGGCTGATCGGTGCGGGGAACATGGGCGGGGCGCTTCTCGGTCGCTGGCGGCTCGCGGGGTTCGATCCGGTCGTCGTCGACCCGCGCCTCGATGCGCCGCTACCCGCGACGGGGATGCCCGAGACGCTTGTTCTCGCCGTCAAGCCGCAGGTTTGGCGCGCAGTCACCGCTGATCTCGTGGATCGGATCGCTCCCGGGACGCTGATCGTGTCGGTTATGGCGGGGGTGACGCTGGCGGCGCTGGCCGAACGCTTTCCCGGTGCGACGGTGGCACGGGCGATGCCGAACACGCCCGCCGCGCGCGGGCGAGGGATTACCGGGCTGCTTGC
>JAYTXW010000072.1:0-1805 GCA_043742745.1 Sphingomonadaceae bacterium | reverse complement strand
GCCCGCTGTCATCATCCGGGTGTAACGCTAGCGGCTCGCTCCGGGTACCCACAAGATGTCACCGCCGGGGTTGGCGACGCGCGCGGCGACGAACAGATGGTCGGACAGGCGGTTGAGATAGCGGATCGCGCTGGGGTTGATCGGCTCGCTGCGCGCGGCGGTGACGGCGAGGCGCTCGGCACGGCGGACGACGGTGCGCGCGAGGTGGAGGTATGCCGCCGCCGCGCTCCCGCCGGGCAGGATGAACGACGTCAGCGGCGACAGGTCGGCGTTCATCGTGTCGATCTCGGCCTCGAGCCGCTCGACCTGCGCCGGGGTGGCACGTAGGCTCTTGGTATCGGCGGCGAAGTCGTCACCCGGCGTGGCGAGGTCGGCCCCGACGTCGAACAGATCATTCTGAATCCGCACGAGCATGGCGTCGAGGGCGTCGCCGCGCGTGTGGAGCCGGACGAGGCCGATGACCGAATTCGCCTCGTCGACCGTGCCGTAAGCGGCGACGCGCGCGTCGTCCTTGGCGCGGCGATCGCCCGACGCGAGGCCGGTGGTGCCGTCGTCGCCGGTGCGGGTATAGATGCGATTGAGCTTGACCATGTCGTCCCCGAAATTGCGGTCTAGTGCCGGTTGATCAGCAGAATCGCCGCTGCGACGACGATTGCCGCGAACTGCAACGCGACGCGGTAACTCATCATCTTGTTCGATTGAACCCCGGTCACGTCCTTGCCGCGCGCCATGATGACGATGCCGCGCACGAGAACGCCGAGCGTACCCAGGGCGAGAGCGACCAGAAGGATGATCATCAGCGTCTGTTGCATAGCCGAACCTTTGCGACGTTTTGTCGTAGATGGGCCTTTGGCGCCGCGAGCGAAAGGGACACAGTGCCGCGACGTTCAGCCCATCGCGGGGCTCAGACGCGCGGCAGCCAGTCGGTCAGGATCGCATTGACCGCTTCCGGAGCTTCCTGCTGGACCCAGTGCGAGACGTTCGGCAACCGCCGGATGGTCAGATCGGCGACATAGGCGTCGGTCCCGTCGAGCGTTTCAAGGCCGAGCGCAGTGTCCGCCTCGCCCCACACGATCAGCGTCGGGACATCGACCCGCCCGCCGTTGCCGGCGTCCATCGCCGCGCGGTAGCGGACGGCGGCGCGGTACCAGTTGACCATCGCCGTCAGTGCGCCCGGACGCTGCGCCGCCGCCGCATAGACATCCAGGACGGCGGCGGGAAAGCGCGTCTTGTCGACCGCCATCCCCTGGAACGCGCGGCGGATCGCGGCGGCGTCGCGAAGTGCCAGCAAGCGTTCGGGCAGCCACGGCAGCTGGAAGAAGGCGATGTACCAGCTTCGCCGCCGCTGCGGGCCGTGGCGCAGCGCCTCGGCGAAGCACAAGGGGTGCGGCAGGTTCATCACCACCAGCCGCGCGAGCGGGCGGATGCGGGCAATCGCGATGTGCCACGCGACCGCGCCGCCCCAGTCGTGCGCGACCAGGGTTAGCGTCTTCGCCCCGCTCGCATCGAACAGCGCGGCGACGTCGGCGACGAGGTGATTCATCGCATAGGGCGCGACCCCGGCAGGGCGCGACGATCCGCCGTAGCCGCGCTGGTTGGGGGCCCACACCCGGTAGCCGAGGCTGGCGAGCAGCGGCATCTGGTGCCGCCAGCTGTAATGGAGCTCGGGGAAGCCATGGAGGCAGAGCGCAAGGTGATCGCCCACCCCGGCCTCGGCGACTTCGAACGTCAGGCCGTTCGCCGCGACGGTGCGGATGGTGATGCCGCTCGCGGCGTCAGGGGTCCAACTCGGGTCCATCGAAAGA
>JAYTXW010000071.1:0-4156 GCA_043742745.1 Sphingomonadaceae bacterium | reverse complement strand
CGTCGTGCTCGTCACCCAGCAAAGCGCCATGATCCGATCGAGCGTTGCCCGAGCGTGAATCGAACTGCTTTGTCCCAAACACAACAAAACATGGCACATGGCCCGGCTTTGCCGTTGCCGTAAGGGTCAGGCGGTGGCGGTGGCCCGGCGACGGACAGCCAAACGAGGCCGAAGCCCGCGATGAACATCGCCCATGTTCCGGCTTCGGGAACCGCCGTCGCCGTCACGCCGTCGAGCAGCGAGAATGGTGGCAAGCCGTTGGGTGTGCCGAGCGCCGTCGTTTCATAAGCGCCATCGTTGACGATGAAATTTGCCACCGGCCGGGCTCGCGGCAGGCACGGCGTTGAGGACGCACTGTTGGTGACGAGGTTCGCGGCGCTCGCCTGCGAGCCGAGCAATAGCAGTGCCAACCGGTTCGCGATCATCGTCGAAAAACATAGCTGAAGGGTAACCCGTTTTAGATGAATACGCGAAGGAGCGCCGGTTACACGTAAACAGCAAGTGTCAGGCCTTTTTACACTTTATGAACCCGGCTTATTTCGCCGCTGTCTGGACGGGCAACACCGACCCCGCCAGCCGTTCGATGAGCTTAACGGCATAGCTCATCTGAAAGTCGGTGATGCCCTTTTTCTTGAGCGTCTCCGGCGTCTCGGCGAAGCGCGGGTCGGGCTTGTCGTCGGCCTCGATCATCTTGTCGGTCGCCTTGACCTCGTTGATCAGATGGCGGCGGAGGTCGGCTTCGCGCAGGCGCGGGCGGCTGGCGTCGGCGGCAAGCGGGTCGCTCAGCTGCGGGACGGTAATGTCGGGCTCGATCCCGTTTTCCTGCACCGACCGCCCCGACGGCGTGTAATAGCGCGCGGTCGTCAGGCGGAGCGCGGTGTCGTCGCTGAGCGGCAGCAGCGTCTGGACCGACCCCTTACCAAAGCTGCGCTGGCCGAGCACCAGCGCGCGACGCTGGTCCTGAAGCGCCCCGGCGACGATTTCCGACGCCGACGCGCTGCCTTCGTCGATCAGGACGACGACGGGCTTGCCACCGGTCAGGTCGCCGTTTTTGGCATAGTAGCGTTCGATGTCGTTCTTCGTTCGTCCGCGTTGCGAGACGATCTCGCCGTGGTCGAGGAAGGCGTCGCTGACCTCGATCGACTGGTCGAGCAGCCCACCGGGGTTCGACCGCAGATCGATGACGAAGCCCGCGAGTTTCGGCCCCAACTGCTTCTCGATGCCCGTAATGGCCGCACGGGTCGCCGGGCCGGTCTGCTTGCTGAACGACGCGATGCGGATGACCCCGGTGTTGCCCTTAACCTCCCATTTGACCGGGCGGATGACGATAATCTCGCGCCTGAGGGTGAACTCGAGCGGCTTTGGCGCGCCCTCGCGGATGACCGTCAGCTTGACCGTCGTGCCGGGGGTGCCGCGCATCTTGTCGACCGCTTCGGTCAGCGTCGTCCCGAACAAGGGCTCGCCGTCGAGCCGCGTGATATAGTCGCCCGACTTGATCCCGGCGCGCGCAGCGGGGGTGTCGTCGGTCGGGGCGACGACCTTGACCGCCCCCTCGTCGGTCTGGACGGTCAGGCCGAGCCCGCCATATTCGCCGTCGGTGACCTGCTTCATGTTGGCAAAGTCGCGCGCGTCGAGGTAGCTCGAGTGCGGATCGAGGCTCGCGAGCATCCCGTTGATCGCGCCGTCGATCAGCTTCTTGTCGTCGACCTTGTCGACATAGCTGGCGCGGACCCGCTCGAACACGTCCATGAAGGCGTCGAGCCGCTTGTTGGTGTCGGTCTCGGGCGCGGCCGCGAGCATATGCGCGGGGAGCAGGACGACGGCCCCGGCGAGGAGGGCGAGGCGGACGCGGGTCGACAACATTGGCGGTTCCTTCGAACTGACCCCCGATATAGCGCGTTAAGCGCCCCTAGCCATCCCGGTGATACGGGTGACCGGCGAGGAGCGATGTCGCACGGTACAGCTGCTCGGCGAGCATCGCGCGGACCAACAGGTGGGGCCAGGTCGCCGGGCCAAAGCTGAGCAACGCCGTCGCCGCCGCGCGCGCCACATCGCCGTGGCCGTCGGCGGGACCGATGACAAAGCGCGCCTCACGCATCCCGTCGTCGCGCCAGCGGGCGAGGCGGTCGGCGAAGTCCCGACTGGTCAACGCCGCGCCGCGCTCGTCGAGAAGGACGGTCACCGCCGGGGTCACCGCATCGGGGACCTTGCCCGCCCCCGCATCGGACAGCTCGGTCAGCGTCACCGGCCACGCGATTCGCGCAAGGTAGCGGTCGACGAGCGCCGCCTCCGGGCCGCGCCCGATGCGACCGTGGGCGACGATATGGAGGCGCATGGTCGATCCTCCTGCTGCCGCGTCAGTTCGCACAAGTCACTGCTTAACATAGGACAGGTGCGGTTTGGAGCGCCGCCGCCCATCCGGTTGCCGGTGCGAAGGTCATACTAACGTCACGCCCAAGCAAAAAATTCTTTTCTTTCCCTTGCCGCTGGCGCGATCGACAGGCCGACTCACAATGAGAAACACGAACGCCCGCCGCCCGGTGGCGACGTGCGCAGTCTAACCCATTCGCAAGGCTGTAGGAAAATGGTTTCTTGTGTGTGAGGCGGGGGCGGTTGTTGACTGCTGAAAGTGGGTGGGGCGGGTGTTCGCCAACACCCGTCATGCTGGCGGAGGCCAGCACCCACGGTCGTGCCAGTCGCGGAGCCTACCGTCTCGCGCCAACGTGGGTGCTGGCCTGCGCCAGCATGACAGCTATGGGGTGGGAAGCGGACGTTGGCGGAACGCTCTGTTCGTCATAAGCTATGGCGATGCGTGTTGGCCAATCCATAGCTGTTTTCGCGCTTCTGCTCTGCGGTTGCGATAGGTCGTATGGAGTTCAAAGCCGGGCAACGTTCACCCAAGCGGTTGACGTCAGTTGTGTAGGAACAGCAATCAAAAGCGTGCCCGGTGCCGGTGATGTCCAATATCACCGCGACGAAAGCAGATCGACTGAACTTCTGCCAAAACATCGGGAGGTGCGAAAGGTCACGCATCTCTGGCTCTATGGCGAGCGGGGTTCCTCCGCACTACAACTCGACCAAACGCAAGACGGTTGGAACTTCACCAATGCGCGGTTGCGGATGGGAAGTCCCCTACCACACATGGAGCTAGCTCGCTTCGTACCATTGATGCGATTGGTGAATAGGGCTGTGGCAATGCGCTGCGGATTGCCCGTGCAGAGCATCCAGCCGCAACGCCTTTGATGTCCGCTAAGGGGTCGGAAGCCGACATCGGTGATCGCCCCACTCCAACCTGCTCACCGGCAACCGACGAGGCAATGCGAGACTGCCAGGCGAAAGCGCCGCGCCTCCGCCGCCCCCGCCCCCTACTCGTCCGCCAGCAGCGCCGGGTCGATGCCCTCGGCGACGGGGTCGACCGGTTCGGCGTCGATCGGCCCCCCTGCAACGTCATCGTGCGCGTCGGCGAGGGGGGCGAGCGGCGCGGCCACCACCTTTGCCGGGGCGCGGGCGGGGCCGGTCGAGCCGCTGGGGCCGTCGAACGCCCACATCTTTTCGAGGTTGTAGAAGCTGCGGACTTCGGGGCGGAAGATGTGGACGATGACGTCCTGCGCGTCGATCAGGACCCAGTCGGCGGCGGGCAGGCCCTCGATGCGGACGCGGCGCCCGAGTTCGGTCTTGGCGCGCTCGGCGATTTTCGCGGCGAGGCTCGCGACCTGCCGGGTCGAGCGCCCGCTGGCGATGACCATATGGTCGGCGATGCTCGTCTTGCCCGCGAGCGGGATCGTCACGACTTCGACCGCCTGGTCGTCGTCGAGGGTCGAGAGCACGAGGGCATGAAGCGCGGCGACGGCGGCATCGTCGGTGGCGATGGGGCGCAGCGCGCGGGCGACGGGCGATGCCGTCGGGGTCAGGGCCAAAGCAGTTTCCTTGTCGGGTCGGGCATGAGGGAAGGTGAATCGGCGGGTTGCCGGGCAGCCGGTTCGGTATCGGCCCAGGCAGGATCGGCGCGCCGGATCGCCGTCGCCGATAGCGGACTCATGCGGATGTCGAGAACGACGATCGCCGGAAGCCTCCATATGCGCCACGTGCCCGCGGTGGCCGAACCGTGCCGCCGCCGCCCGAACCACGCCATCGCTGGTGCAGTCAAAGCGCGGAT
>JAYTXW010000070.1:0-2013 GCA_043742745.1 Sphingomonadaceae bacterium | reverse complement strand
GACAACTTCGTCAAGCGACGGCGGCGGGGCCGCAGGAACCAATGGCTCGGGCCACAACAGCGATGCCGTTTCGGCCATGTCGCCGACGAAGTCATAGCTCATCGCCAGCAGGACGGGGTCGACCCGCTCCTCGAGCAACGTCCGGATCAACTTCGGCTGGACCGCTTTGAGGTCGAGCCCTCCGGTCAGCGCCGCGAGCGCCCAGCCGCGATCGGGATCGGGCGTCGCCAAAAGATAATCGGCGATCAGCTTCAACTTCGCGTTGCGCGACCGCGTATAGACCAGCCGGTCGAGAAGGGTGGCGAACGCCTGCATCGCTGCTCAACGTAGGGCGTGGCGCGCGGCCCGCAAGTTTGGCATGAACGTCCCTATGCGCATGCGTGAACTCGAGAGCCGGAGCGGCGTCGGTCGTGAGACGATCCGCTTCTATATCCGCGAAGGGTTGCTGCCCGAGCCCGAGCGGGCGGCGCGCAATTCGGCGTCGTACACCGAAACCCATGTCACGCGGCTGGGGCTGATCAAACGGCTGCAAGAGGAACGCTTTCTGCCGCTTGCAGTCATTCGCGGCATCCTCGACGGCAACACGGCGCCGTGGCTCGAACCGCAAGCGTTCCCCGGCCTCGATGCGACCCTGCGTGCCCGGATCGATCACGACGCGTCGCGCGTCACGGCCGCGGCATTGATCGACGGCGGCACCGCGACGCGCGACACGCTCAACGAGGCGGTCGGCGGCGGGATCGTCGATGTCGACGCCGCCGGCACGCTGTCGGCGCGCGACGCGGCGATCCTCGCTGTACTCGGCGACCTTGACCGGATCGGCTTCCGCCGCGACCGGGGCTTCACGCCGGGCATGGTCGGGATGTACAGCGACTTTGTCGACTGGATCACCGCGCAGGAAATGCGGCTGTTTTTCGAGGCGACCGCCGGTCATGTCGACGAGGCCGAGGCCGCCGATATGGCCGAACGTGGCATCGGCGCGATCAACGAACTGATCGGCCTGATGCGAACCAAGGCGCTGCTCGGCCGTCTCGCCTCGCGCCGCCGGATCGCCAACGACCGCTAAGGCCAGAAAAACAGCTTTCCTACAACAGATTGAAAGGGTTATGCTTGGCGTCCGGCGTTCTTAAGCGCTGACCGGCGCGTGCAACAATTAGCAGAGCGCGATGCGCGAAATATCGACGTCACCGTGAACTTATTGTCGCGTTTGGGCCGAAAAGTTCCTATCCGGTTCGCCCCGACGCTTCAGAATGCCGCGCTGAGGGTGAAAACCGGTCCCGAGCCGGGCGCGGCATTGCCACCGACGCGGACGCGGTAGTCGATCTCGGCGGTTAGCCGACCGGCGCGGGCGACGACGCCGGGGCCGACGTCGATGCGGTCGACCGTTGCCCGGTCGTGCTGGACGCTCGCCCAGCCGCCGACGCCGGGTTCGAACGTGACACGGCCGCCACGGACGACGACTGCCGCGCGCCCCTGAATGGCGGCATAGGTCGCCGCGCCGACGATCCCGCCCTCGCCGTAAGCCGTCAGCCGCAGCCGCCCGCGCGTTCGGTCACCGCCGGCGCCGACGTGGAGCGTCCAGTCGTCGTGCGCCGCCGGGCCGACGGCGATGCGGCGCTCGGCGGCGAGTGTCACTCCAGTCAGCGGCCGCCACGACACGCCGACGGCGGCAAAGGCCGATCGCCCGCCGTCGTCGTGCCCCGCGCTGCCGCGCAGCGTGACGGCGACCGGGCGAGGGGCGAGCGGATCCAGCGTGAACGCCAGCGCGCCGCCGCTCTGGCCGCCGCCCAGCACCGGCTCGGCGGAGAGGCTGGCCGGCCCGCTGCCCCGGACGATGCTATACGCGCTCCCCGACCAGCGGCGGGTGAGCGCCGCGCGCTGCTGCCGCCACGCCGCGCCGGTCGCCCGCTGCGAGCCGGGCATAGGCGGCGGCGGCGACCGGCCCCGGGTCGCCGGGGTCGGCGGCACCGGGTTCGATATGAGCGGTCTGGATGGGACCGACGGGCGTCACCGGCC
>JAYTXW010000069.1:0-6815 GCA_043742745.1 Sphingomonadaceae bacterium | reverse complement strand
ATCAGCGCGGTTGCACCGAGCGCGCCGAAGGCATCGAAGAAGAAGAACAGCGGGATGAGCGCCGCATCGGCGATCGAGAAGGCGTCGCCGATCGCGAACGTGTCACCAGAAAACCGGAAGTGTTCAGTGTAACCCATTGCGACACCTAGCTTTTCCAGTGCCGGAGCCAGCCCCTCGGGCTTGTCGCGGGCGTTGAACAGGCCACCAAGTTCGGGGACGAGATAGACATCGGCGAGGCGGCACAACAGGCGTTCGCGGGCGGCGATCTTGGGGTCGGCGTTGATCATCTTCGGCCCCGACAATGCCGAATCGAGATATTCGGCGATGACCTGGCTTTCGGGCAGATGAAAGTCGCCGTCGTGGAGCAGTGGCATCTTCGCCATCGGCGACATCGCGAGAAAGGCGTCGGTCTTGATCCCGCCCTCGGGCATATCGAGGGCGAGGTCGTGTCCCTTGGCGCGCGCGACGAGGAGCGGGCGCATGACGAACGGCGACAGGTGAACCCCGTATAATTTCATCGTCGTGTCCTTTTTCATTCGCTGACCGGCAGGGGCAGCAACGCGCGCCGCCCGGCGTGTGGTCCATAACCCTCGCCGCGCATAAATCCAGTCCCGCAACCGATAACAGACCAACACGCACCCAACCCAAAACCCAACGCTCGGCGGCGGCTGTGGCACGATGGCGGTTGCCGTGCGGGGGTTGGTGGCGCATCGCTGCGGGGTGAAGATGCCCTGCCCCGACCCCGCGACGCTGGCCAACCGGGCCGCTATCGTGCGTGGGCTGCGCGCCATCGTCGGCGAAGATGTCATCGACGACCCCGCCGAACTGGCCGCGTACGCCAGCGATGGGTTGACCGCGTACAGCCAGCTGCCGCTTGCCGTCGTTCTGCCGCGCACGACCGCCGACGTCGCCGCCGTGCTGCGCTTCTGCCACGACGGCAACATCAAGGTCGTCCCGCGCGGATCGGGGACGTCACTGTCGGGCGGGGCACTCCCGCTCGCTGACGGCATCGTGCTGGGTCTCGGGCGGTTCAACCAGATCCTCGAGGTCGACTTCGCCAACCGCTGTGCCGTCGTCCAGCCCGGCGTCACCAACCTCGCGATCAGCGCGGCAGTCGCCACCGATGGCTTTTACTACGCCCCCGACCCGTCGAGTCAGATTGCGTGTTCGATCGGCGGCAACGTCGCCGAGAATGCGGGCGGGGTCCATTGCCTGAAATACGGGATGACGACCAACAATCTGCTCGGGGTCGAACTCGTGCTAATGACCGGCGAGATCGTACGGTTGGGCGGGCGCGGTCTCGACGGCCCCGGCTACGATCTGCTCGGCATCGTGTGCGGGTCGGAAGGACTGCTCGGCGTCGTCACCGAGGTCACCGTCCGGCTGCTGCCGCGCCCCGAAAGCCAGCGCGCACTGCTGCTCGGCTTCCCGACGATGGTCGCCGCCGCCGGGTGCGTCGCCGCGATCATCGGCGACGGGATCATCCCCGCCGCGATCGAGATCATGGACCGTCCGGCGATCGCGGCGGCGGAGGCATTCGTCCACGCCGGTTACCCGCTCGACGTCGACGCATTAATGATCGTCGAAGTCGACGGCCCGCCCGCCGAGGTCGATTACCTGATCGCCGCGATCGAGGCGCTGGCGCTTGCGGCGGGGGCGACGACCGTCCGGGCGTCGGTGAGCGATGTCGAGCGAACGCTGTTCTGGGCCGGGCGCAAGGCGGCCTTCCCCGCCGTCGGGCGCATCGCATCGGACTATTATTGCGTCGATGGGACGATCCCGCGCCGGACGCTCCCGGCGGTGCTGACGGCGATCACGGCAATCGCGGCGGCCAAGGGGCTGACGGTTGCCAATGTCTTTCATGCGGGCGACGGCAACCTCCACCCGCTGATCCTGTACGACGGCGACCAGCCGGGGCAACTCGACGCCGCCGAGGCGGTCGGCGCGGCGATCCTCGAGGAATGCGTCCGCGTCGGCGGCGTCCTGACCGGCGAACACGGCGTCGGCGTCGAGAAGCGCGACCTGATGCTCCGCCAGTTCACCGCCATCGACCTTGCCCAGCAGACGCGGCTGAAATGCGCGTTCGACGACCGCAACCTGCTCAACCCCGGCAAGGTCTTCCCCGAGCTGTGCCGCTGCGCCGAAATGGGGCGCGTCCACGTCCATCGCGGCGCGACGCGCTTCCCCGACCTGCCGCGCTTTTGACCGGCGCGTGGTAACGATCCGCGTCACCACCGCCGATGCCGTCGCCGACGCGGTGCGCGATGCTTATGGGAGCGGTCGGACGCTCGAGGTCGTCGGCACCGGCACCCGGCGCGGCTATGGCCGTACGGTCGCCGCCGACGCCGTCCTCGACGTTGGCGGGCTGGCGGGTATCGTCGACTATGACCCCGCCGAACTAGTCCTGACCGCCCGCCCAGGAACGCCAATTGCCGATATCGTCACGCTCGCCGCCGCGCACGGCCAGTATATCGCGTTCGAGCCACCTGACCTTGCGCCGTTATGGGGCGGAGCCGCCGGTGCCGGAACATTGGGCGGGGCGCTGGCGGTCGGGCTCGGCGGCCCGCGCCGCCCGTTCGTCGGCGCACCGCGTGATCACTTCCTCGGCTTCGCCGCCGTCAACGGCCTTGGCGAGACATTCTCGGCGGGGGGCAAGGTGATCAAGAACGTCACCGGCTACGACCTGCCCAAGCTGATTGCCGGGTCGCTCGGGACGTTGGCGGTCCTGACCGAGGTCACGATCAAGATGTTGCCCGCGCCGCGTGCAACCGCGACGTTGGCGTGGGGCGGGCTGGATGCGGTGGCGGCGGTGGCGCTGATGACGGCCGCGCTCGCCACTTCGGCGGCGATAACCGGGGCCGCGCATCTGCCCGCGCGCGCCGGTCCCGCCACGACGCGGCTCCGGCTCGCGGGGGTTCGCGCTGCGGTCGACGCGGGCATCGCTGCGCTCGGCACCTTGCTCGCGGCATTCGGACCAGCCGAGCAGGTTGATCGCGCCGACGCTTTCTGGCGCGACGTCGGCGGCGTCCACCCCTTTACTGACACCGATGACCTGGTCTGGCGCGTGTCGCTGCCGCCAAGCCACGCCGCTGCGTTCGTTGCGGCACTCGGTTCTAACGCGCGCTGGCTGTTCGATTGGGGCGGCGGGCTGGTGTGGGTCATGGCGCGGCCCGGCGACGACATCGAGTGTGTCCGCCGCGCGCTGGCGGCGACGGGCGGCGACGGTCACGCGACGCTCGTTCGCGCGCCCGACGCCGTGCGCCGCGCGGTGCCGCCGTTCCAGCCCCTCGCGCCCGCGCTGGCAGCCCTGAACGCCCGGGTTCGCGCGCGCTTCGACCCCGGCAGCGTCCTGAACCCCGGGCGGATCGCGCCATGAATGAGACACGCGCGCTCATCCGCACATGCGTCCACTGCGGCTTTTGCAACGCGACCTGCCCGACATACCTGCTGCTCGGCGACGAACTCGACAGTCCGCGCGGGCGGATCGTGCTGATCAAGGATATGCTCGCGTCCGGCGCAGCCCCGGCGGCATCGACGGTCAAGCACCTCGATCGCTGCCTGACCTGCCTCAGTTGCACGACGACCTGCCCGTCAGGGGTCGACTATGGCCAGCTGATCGACCGCGCGCGCGACCACATCGCGGCAACCTACCGCCGTCCGTTGGGCGAGCGGCTGGTACGCTGGCTGGTCGCAACGATCCTCCTCAACCGCGTGCTCTTCCGAACCTGCGCGCGGCTGGCTCGACTGGCCAAACCAGTCGGGCGACTGCTGCCCTCCCCCATCGCTGCGATGATCGCCGCCGCCCCGGCGCACCTGCCGCCCCCCGGCAGCGCCGAACGTCCAGGCGTGCACCCTGCAATAGGTCCACGAACGGGGCGCGTCGCGCTGCTGTCGGGGTGCGTACAGCCCGCACTCGCTCCGTCGATCGACGACGCTGCGATCCGTCTGCTGACGCGCCACGGCATCGAGGTCGTCGTTGCCCGCGCCGGGTGCTGCGGCGCACTTGCCCGCCATTTGGGCTTCGCCGACGCCGCCCGCGCCGCCGCCTGCGCCAATATCGTCGCGTGGGAGGGGGAGATTGCCGACCTCGACGCGATCGTCGTCACGACCTCGGGGTGCGGGACGGCGATCAAGGACTATGGCGACCTGTTCGCCGCCGACGCCGAATGGGGGCCGCGCGCCGCGCGCGTCGCGGCGCTGACAAAGGACATTACCGAGGTCATGGCGGGTGTCGTCCTGAGACCGCCAGTCATCGAGCCGGGAACCGTCGTCGCCTACCATTCGGCGTGTTCATTGCAGCACGGGCAAAAGGTGAATGCCGCACCCCGCGCCCTCCTCGCCGCCGCCGGGTTTGTCGTCCGCGAAGTCGGCGAGGGGCACATCTGCTGCGGCTCGGCCGGAAGCTACAGCATCCTCCAGCCCGACCTGTCGCGCGCCCTGCGCGACCGCAAGCTCGGCTATATCGCACAGACCGGCGCGCGCATCGTCGCCACCGGCAACATCGGCTGCATCAACCAGTTGCAGTCCGACGGCGTGACGATGGTCCACACCGTCGAACTGCTCGACTGGGCAACCGGCGGGCCACGTCCCGCCGGCGTCTGACGCTCCTACCCGCGCGTCGGGTCGATCAGGTATTTCTCGCCGGTCGCCTTGCGTTCGTAGGCGCGCAGGATAGTGGGATCGAGCACCTCGCTCAGGCTGATGGTGCGCGTATAATGGCTGGCAAACGTCGTCGTCAGTTCGTCGACGACGCGCTGCCGCAACCGCGCGGCAACCTCGCGCCCCGCCTTGGCAAGGAACGGCGTCAGCAACCAGCCCGAAACGCTCCAGCTAAAGCCGAAGGCAAAGCGGTTGAGCGTCGTCGGCGACAGGTCGAGGCCGCCGTAGAGGTAAAGCTGCTTGAATGTCGTCGAGCCATAACGGCTATATTCGGTCATCCGCGCCACTGCTGCCGCCTCCATCGCACCGACGATGTCGCTGCCAAGACTGCCGCCGCCGGTCGCGTCGAAGGCGACCGTTGCGCCGGTTTCGGTACACGCCGCCACGAGTTGGTCGCGGAAATCGGCGTCACAGCTATTCAGGACATAGGTCGCACCGATCTTACGCAAAATATCGGCCTGTTCGGTGGACCGGACGATATTGACCAGCGGGACGCCGTCGGCGAGGCAAATCTTCTGCAGCATCTGACCCAGGTTCGACGCAGCGGCGGTATGGACGATTGCGGTATGGCCCTCGACACGCGCAGTTTCGACGAAACCGAGCGCGGTCAGCGGGTTGACGAACATCGACGCGCCGTCGGCGGCGGTCGCCCCGTCGGGCAGGACGACGGTGTCGCGGACCCGCAGCTTGCGGTAGTCGGCGTACATTGCGCCACCGAGCATCCCGACGCGCTTGCCAATCATGTCCTTGGCGGCGGCCCCGGCGTCGATCACCGTGCCCGCGCCTTCGTTACCGACCGGCAGCGACTGACCGAGGCGCGACGCGATCGCCGCCAACCGCCGCGGCGCGACGTCGAAGGTCAGTTCGGGGCTGGCCGACGTTCCACCGACGCGGAGCGACGCGACATCAGCCGGGCCGAGGAGCAGGCCAAGGTCGCTCGGATTGATCGGGGCCGCCTCGACGCGAACAATGACCTCGTCCGCACTTGGGGGTTCGATCGTCACCGCGTCGAGGGTCAGCCGCAGCGTCCCGTCGTCGCGCGCCGTCGAACGAAGTTCGCGTCCGGTGATCATGATCCAGTATCCCATCTATAGCGACGTGGCAGGTTGATCGGAGATTTAGCACGCTGCCGACCACGGCGACTATCGATCATTGATGCCTGTCGGTTTCTTATCTGACTTGCTCCGTCGACACCGTCCCATTGCTCAGGTTGCTCGTCGGACGCAGACGAGCGATTCGTCCGTTTCAGCTGGAAGGGGAAAGACGGACGGCTCACTATCAGTGATTGAATTGATGGCGGCGATGCAAGGATTTTTGTTGGCCGCTCGACGAGATGGGGAGTCGACTAAGGTGGCTGCTCGTCTGCTACTGCGGGGCTGCCAGAACCACGACGCCGTAAGGTTCGATGGTGAACTTCGTCGCCCGGACACCGGTCAACAGGTTTTCGCGGACGTCGGGGAGCGGCAGCGACTTTGGCGTCAGCGCCAAGTTGATAGCGACGGTCAGACGGCGGCCCGGGGCGCTCCGCGCCGCCAGTTCGATCCCGTCCGGAACGTCGGTGAGCAAGGGCCGGACGCCCGCCCTTGCCGCTGCCCACGTCATGACGCGGCGCAAGCCGACCTCGTCGAGCCACGCGCCGATATAGGTAATCCAGCCGCGACCGACCGTGCGCGTGACGACCGCCGGGGAGCCGTCGAGCCAATCGCCGGCGGGATAACGTAGCAGCGCAGTCCCATCGGTGGTGTCGATCGCGATCCGTTCGGCCCAGATCTTCGCGGTGGTCGCGCCGAGTTCTCCTGACAGTACGATCGGTTCGGACAGGACATGGGTCTGATCGATGTGCGCGCCGAGCACATCGGCGAAGGGACCCGGGGGCCCCGGCATCGTCAACCGGTTTCCCTCATGCTTGACACCTGCGCGCGGGCGGAGGACCAAGTGTCCGCCCGCACGCACATAGTCGATTAGCGCCTTGGCCTCGGCGTCATCCACAAGGTGAAGAACGGGCGCGACGACCATCTTGTAAGCCGCCAACTTCGCCGACGGCGCGACGACAGCGATGCCGCTCACCGCTGGCTTGGTGGCGCGGTAAAAGTCGGTGAGCAGGACGAGAGGGGCATAGTCGACCGTCATCGGGCGACGCCTGATCGCCCATCGAT
>JAYTXW010000068.1:0-1516 GCA_043742745.1 Sphingomonadaceae bacterium | reverse complement strand
CCGACCGGCTGGACCGCGACGTGGCGCAACGGCAGTGGCGGGCCAACGATTGCACTAGGCAGCGATATCGACTGCATCCCCAAGGCGTCGCAAAAGCCCGGCGTCGCGGCGCACGACCCGATCATTCCTGGTGCACCCGGCCACGGCGAGGGGCATAATTCGGGACAGGCGGTCAACGTCGTCGCTGCCCTTGCGCTCAAGGACCTAATGACCAAACACCATATCGCCGGCACGTTGATGCTGTGGCCCGGCGTCGCCGAGGAGCTGCTCGGCGGCAAGGCATACATGGTTCGCGCCGGCACCTTCAAAGGCGTCGACGCTACGATCTTCACCCACGTGGGCGACAACTTCGCGGTCAACTGGGGCCAGCCGATGGGCACCGGGCTCGTCTCGGTGAAATATCATTTTCACGGCAGCGCCGCCCACGCCGCCGCGGCACCCTGGCGCGGGCAGAGCGCGCTCGACGCGGTCGAGCTAATGGACGTCGGCTGGAACTTCCGCCGCGAGCACCTGCGCCCCGAACAGCGGTCCCATTATGTCATCAGCGACGGCGGCGACCAGCCGAACGTCGTCCCATCCGAGGCGAGCGTCTGGTATTATTTTCGCGAACAGACCTTCGACCAGATCGCCGCCAACTACGCGATCGGCACCCGCATGGCCGACGCGGCGGCGATGATGACCGATACGCGCGTCGATCACGAGGTCGTCGGCGCCGCCGCGCCGCAGCACTTCAACAAGCCGATGGCCGAGGCCGCCGCCGTCAACATGGCGACGGTCGGTCTACCCGCGTGGACGGCCGAGGAACAGACGTTCGCACGCGCCGTGCAGAAGTTGACAGGCGGCGATCAGGATGGACTGGCGACAAAGCTGACGGGGCTGGAAGCCCCGCTCGCCAAACCCGAAAGCGGTGGCTCGGACGACATCGGCGACATCAGCTGGACGATGCCGACGATCACGATCCGCTATCCGGCGAACATTCCCCACCTGCCCGGTCACCACTGGGCAAACGCGATCTCGCTGGCGACGCCGATCGCTCACAAGGGCGTTGTCGCGGGAGCCGAGGTCTTGGCGATGACGGCATTCGACCTGCTGACGCGCCCCGATCTGCTGGCGGCAGCGAAGGCGTATTTCAAGGATGTCCAGGGCAAGGACCAGCACTACATCGCGTTCCTTGCCGCGACCGACCAGCCATTGATCGAAACCAACGCCGCGATCATGGCCAAGTACCGTCCGGCAATGGCCAAGTTTTATTACAACCCGGCGAAATATCCGACATACTTGGAGCAGCTAGGGATAAAGTGGCCGCCCGTGGTGGCGCCCTAGCCCGAATTATTCACCGGGCGGTCTGTTTTGGGGGTGGCGGGCGTAGCTTAACTCTTTGATCGGATGTAGAGAATGGGTGTCGACGCCGTTCTTTTCATCCGGACAGAAAGTGCCACGCCCGCCATGGTCGATGATAGCGCGCTGCGATTTTCGTTTCCAGCGGTTTGCGGTCGCAAGACGACCGCAGGGGGAG
>JAYTXW010000067.1:0-11517 GCA_043742745.1 Sphingomonadaceae bacterium | reverse complement strand
GAGCATCGCCAGCGTGACGTTCTCGAGCTTGATGCCAAGGTCTTCGCTGATCATCTGACCGGCGGTCAGGATCGCGATGTCCTCGAGCATCGCCTTGCGACGATCACCGAAGCCCGGAGCCTTGACGGCGGCGACCTTGAGGCCCCCGCGCAGCTTATTGACGACGAGCGTGGCGAGCGCCTCGCCCTCGACATCTTCGGCGATGATCAGCAGCGGGCGTGCCGACTGCACGACGGCCTCAAGCACCGGGAGCAGCGCCTGGAGATTCGACAGCTTCTTTTCGTGGATCAGGATGTACGGGTTGTCGAGTTCGACCGTCATCTTCTCGGGGTTGGTGATGAAGTACGGGCTGAGGTAGCCGCGGTCGAACTGCATTCCTTCGACGACATCGAGTTCCGAGGCCATGCCCTTGGCTTCCTCGACGGTAATGACGCCTTCCTTGCCGACCTTTTCCATCGCCTTGGCGATCATTTCGCCGATTTCGGTCTCGCCATTCGCCGAGATAGTGCCGACCTGGGCGATTTCAGCGGTGCCGGCAACATCCTTCGAGCGCGCCTTCAAGTCAGCGACGACGGCGACGACAGCCATGTCGATGCCGCGCTTGAGGTCCATCGGGTTCATGCCGGCCGAAACCGACTTCATACCCTCACGGACGATCGCCTGCGCCAGAACGGTCGCGGTCGTCGTGCCGTCACCGGCCTTGTCGTTGGTCTTCGACGCGACTTCGCGGACCATCTGCGCGCCGAGGTTCTCGAACTTGTCCCTGAGCTCGATTTCCTTGGCGACGGTCACGCCGTCCTTGGTGATGCGGGGAGCACCGAAGCTCTTCTCGATGACGACGTTGCGGCCCTTGGGACCCAGCGTCACCTTTACCGCGTCGGCAAGGATATCGACGCCACGAAGAATGCGCTCACGCGCGTCGCGGCTGAAACGGACGTCTTTAGCTGCCATGATCTATTCCTTAAAAATTAGTTAGAAGTAAGCGAGGTAAGCGCCCATGAGGCGCTATTGCATTCGTCAGGCGATAACGCCAAGAATGTCCGATTCCTTCATGATAAGCAGGTCTTCGCCGTCAACCTTGACCTCGGTGCCCGACCATTTGCCGAACAGAATCTTGTCGCCGGCCTTGACGTCCATCGGCGTGATGCCGCCGTCGTCGCGACGTGCGCCTGTGCCGACGGCGACGACTTCGCCTTCCTGCGGCTTTTCCTTGGCGGTGTCGGGAATGATGATCCCGCCCTTGGTCTTTTCCTCGGCGTCGACGCGGCGGACGAGAACACGATCGTGCAGCGGAGTGAATTTCATGGAGATCGCTCACCTTGTTGCGATGAATGGGTGCGCCTGGCACTCACCAAAGGCGAGTGCTAACGCCCGGCGCATATGGTCGCGGCGCGTGGCTCCGTCAACCACGCCAACGTGAAGTTTTCGTGACACGCTGCGCGCGCGTTCTCCTGCCCGTCCGCTGCGTCGATCCACTGCGCTTGTCGCTCGCGCGCGTCCCGGTATAGCGAATGAAATCGTTTTCGTCGAAGGTAGGTCATCAATGAGTTTCGTCCGCGGCGCATGGCGCTTCCTTATCGGCGTCAAGGATGCGGTGGGCATCATCCTGTTGATAATCTTCTTCATTGCCCTGTGGGCGGCGCTCCATGCCCGTGCGCCTCGGGTGGCCAACGGATCGGCGCTCGTCCTCGACCTCGATGGCCCGGTCGTCGATCAGGCGAGCGAGCGATCACCGCTGGCGGGCATCACCGGGCGCAGCGGCGGCGGCAATGAAATCGAAGTGCGCGACGTTGTCCGCGCGATCGATACCGCGCGCACCGATGGACGGATCAAGCTGATCGTCCTCCAGCTCGACACGTTCATCGGGGCGGGTCAGGCCAACCTTCAGGCAATCGCCGCATCGCTGCGCGCGTTCGAAAAGGCGGGCAAGCCGGTCTATGCCTATGCCACCGCCTATACCGACGCGAGCTATTACCTCGCCGCCCACGCCAACCATGCCTGGGTCAATCCGATGGGCGGCGTGTTGCTGACCGGACCCGGCGGCACCAACCTGTATTTCAAGAAGGCGCTCGACAAGCTCGAAGTCGACGTCAACGTCTTCCGCGTCGGCAAGTATAAGTCGTTCGTCGAGCCGTACACCCGCACCGAAGCATCGCCCGAAGCCAAGGCCGCCGAGCAGGCGCTGATCGACGGCGTGTGGGCGACGTACCGTGACGACATCCATGCTACGCGCCCGAACGTCGATCTCGTCGCCGATTTCGCCAACCTGCCTGCGCGCATCACTGCCGCGCACGGCGACTTCGCCCGGGAGGCGCTCGACGCCCATCTGATCGACACGATCGGAACCCGCGTCGCCTTCGGTCGCACCATCGCCGGACTCGTCGGCGAAGGTGATGACAAGCAACCCGGCGCGTTCAATGGCATCACACTCGCTAAATATGCCGCTGCGACGAAGCCGAGCCGGTCGGGTCCGGCGGTCGGGATCGTCTATGTTGCGGGCAACATCGTCGACGGCGAGGCGGGGGCCGGGACCGCCGGCGGCGACACGATCGCCAAGCTCGTCGCCAAGGCGCTGACCAACGACGACATCAAGGCGCTCGTCGTCCGGATCGATTCGCCCGGAGGGTCGGTGACGGCATCCGAGCGCATCCGCGAAGCACTCGCCGAGGCGCGCGCCAAGGGCGTTCCGGTTATCGCGTCGATGGGGCCCGTCGCCGCGTCCGGCGGATATTGGGTATCAACCGCCGCGAGCGAGGTTTTCGCCGCGCCGTCGACGATCACCGGATCGATCGGCGTGTTCGCGGTCATCCCGACGTTCAACCGCGCCCTCGACCGGCTTGGCATCTCGACCGACACCGTCAAATCGACTCCGTACACCGGCGACCCCGACGTGCTGCGCGGCCTGTCGCCCGATGCGAAGTTCATCCTCCAGGCGTCGGTCGACGATATTTATCGACGCTTTACCGGGCTGGTTGCCGCCGCCCGCCACCTGCCAGTCGCCCGCGTCGACGAGATTGCGCAAGGGCGCGTCTGGACCGGGACGGACGCGCTCAACCTCAAACTAATCGACCATCTCGGCGGCCTTGATGCCGCCGTCGCCGCGGCGGCCCGCGCGGCCAAACTCGGGCCGAATCCGACAACGGTCGACATCGAGAAGACGCCGTCGCTGCTCATCCAGTTGATCGCCCAGTCGCTCGGCTTCGGTAGCGGCGGTGACGATGCGAGCGGCAGCGGCAGCGCGCGCGATCCGTTCGCCAAACTCGCAGCCGCCGGGCGACAGCGCGTCCTTGCGGGCATCGGTGAGGCAGCGGCGGTCGCCGGGGGCGCGACAATCCAGGCGCACTGCCTTGACTGCACCGCCCTCGCCCCGCCCCGCCCCGCCGCCATCGCCCGCAGCACGGCATGGCTTGACGGCGCGGCCGCGATACTGGCTCGCTAACGGTATAGCTCATCAGCTCCGCCCGATGCGGAACACCACCAGAAGGATGCCTATGACGATCGATCGGCGGACGATGCTCGCGGCGAGTGGCGCGGCGGTTGGGCTGGGCGCGCTTCCGGCGTCGGCGCGGATGCTGATCGATCACCGCCGTTCGCCCGCCAAGCTGCTCGATACGATCGCCAACGATGTGCTCGCTCTCGAACCCGAGCAGGCGACCGGCCTTGGCGTCGATACGGGCACGCGGGCGGCGCTCAAAGCCGGGTTGCACGATGTGTCGCCGGCGGGTGACGCGCGCTGGGCGGCCCTTGGACGACGGATGGTTGCGGAGCTGGCTGCCGTCGACCTCGCGCGGCTCAGCCTCGCCGACCGCCTGCGCCATCTCGCCGTCCGGACCACCGCCGACCGCATGGTCGATGCGACGCGCTTTACGTACGGCGGCGGGGCGCGCTCGGCGTTCTTCGGCGGCGCACGACCCTATACGATCACGCAGCAGGACGGCGCGCTGACGAGCGTCCCCGAATTCCTCGATTCGCAGCACATCGTCGCGACCTGCGCCGATGCCGATGCCTATCTCGCGCGCGTCAGTGCCTTCGCCCGCCAGCTCGACGGCGAGAGCGCGGCGGTCGCCGCCGAGGCAGCACACGGCGTTGTGCCGCCGAGCTTCGTTGCGGCGACCGTTCTCAAGCAACTCCGCGACTTTCGCGCGACGCCCGCTGCCGAGCAGCGCCTTGTCGCCTCGCTTGCTGGTCGTGCGGCGAAGGCAGGAATTAGTGGCGACTGGGCCGGACGCTGCACGGCGCTTGTCGAGCGCGAGTTGTATCCTGCCCTCGACCGCCAGATTGCCGCGTTCGCCAAGGCGACGGCCAATGCTGCCGCCGTCGGTGGGGTGTCGCGCCTGCCCGACGGACAAGCCTTTTACGCTCATGCCCTCCGCCTCGGCACGACGACCGAATTGTCGCCCGCCGAAATCCACCGGATCGGACGCGAGCAGAATCGTGCGCTGCAGGGCCGCATGGACGCCATTTTGCGCGCGCAGGGGATGATGCAGGGCAGCGTCGGTGCCCGGATCACCGCCCTTAATCGCGACCCGCGTTTCTTGTTCCCCGACACCGCCGCCGGGCGGGCCGGGATTATCGCCTATTGTAACGCACGGTTGGCGGCGGTTCGTCTCCTCCTGCCCAAGATGTCAAACCTCGGGCTGAAGGCCGATGTCATGGTCAAGCAGGTTCCCGCCGATATTCAGGACGGGGCCGCGCTCGGCTATATGAACCCGGCGGCGCTCGATGGATCGCGTCCGGCGATCTATTATATTAACCTCAAGACAACCGGCCTGTGGCCCAAGTACCAGCTAGCGACATTGACCGCGCACGAAGGCGTTCCCGGGCACGGGTTCCAGTTCGCCTATCTCGCCGAGGCCAAGACGCGCCCGCCGCTGATCGCCTCGCTGACCGGGTTCAACGCCTTTGTCGAAGGTTGGGCACTATACGCCGAGCAGGTTGTCGATGAACTCGGTGCCTATGCCGACGACCCGTTCAGCCAGCTCGGCTACCTTCAGGCGCAACAATTTCGCGCGTGTCGGTTGGTCGTCGACACCGGCATCCACGCGATGGGCTGGACCCGCGAGCACGCGGTTGCCTTCCTGACGGGCGAGACCGGCAAGGGCACGGCGGCAATGACGAGCGAAGTCGATCGCTACTGCGTCGCCCCCGGTCAGGCATGTGGCTATAAGATCGGCCATAACGAGATCTTGCGGTTGCGCGCAAAGGCGCAGGCGGCGCTGGGGCCGGAGTTCACGCTGGCCGGTTTTGACGATGCCGTCGTAACGACCGGCGGGGTGCCGCTGACCGTGCTGGCGCAGGCAATCGACGCCTATATCGCCGCCGCCTGACGGTTAAAAAGCGTTCTTTGGCACGACGAGCGCGACGACCGTGCGGGCGAGGACGTAGAAGTCGAGCCAGATCGACCAGTTCTCGATGTAATAAAGGTCGTGCTCGAAGCGCTTGATGAGCTTGTCCTCGGTATCCGTTTCCCCACGCCAGCCGCAGACCTGTGCCCAGCCGGTGATGCCCGGCTTGACCTTGTGGCGCGCGGCATAGCTCGACAGGACGTCGGAAAAGAGCCGCCCGCCGGCGCGGGTCGACGCCGCATGCGGACGCGGGCCGACGAGCGACATCTCGCCGTTGATGACATTAAACAGCTGCGGCAGTTCGTCGAGGCTAGTCTTGCGGATGAACGCGCCGACACGGGTGATGCGCGGATCGCGGCGGCTCGCTTGCGTGATGTCCGTCGCTTGGGCACGATTATGGTACATCGATCGGAACTTCCAGACGCGGAACGGCTGGTTGTTAAAGCCCTCGCGCGGCTGGCGGAAGAAAATTGGTCCCGGCGAGTCGAGGCGGATCGCCAGCGCGATCAATGCCATCGGGATGCCGAAGATCAGGAGCGCCAGCGTGGCGAGGATGCGGTCCTCGACTGCCTTGACCCACGCATCGAGCCCCGAGATTGGCCGCTCGAACAAGGTCATCACCGGCAAGTCTCCGAGCAGGACGACCGGGCGGCGGGCAAAGACGAAACTGGCGAGGTCGGGGGCAAGGCGGATCCGCACCGGGGTCAGCGCGAGGCGGCTGACGACCTGTTGCAACCGCGCCTCGGCCGACCACGGCAGCGCGACGATGACCTGATCGATCCGGCCATCGCGGATCGCTTCGACGAGCGCGGTAAGGTCGCCGAGGACGGGAACGCCGTGGAGTGAGGTTGGAACGCGCCCGTCGCGCCGGTCGTCGAAGAAGCCGGCGATCGTAATCGTCAGCTTGTCGCTCGTCAGGATATAATCGGCGAGGCGCGCGCCCTGCGGTCCCGCGCCAAAAATCGCGACACGCTGGTTGAACGTTCCGCGGCGCTTGAGCCGCCGGATCCAGATCGTGATAACCAGCCGGTTCGTCAGCAGCAGCACGCCGCCCGCCGAAAACCAGCCAATCGCCCACCCGCGCGACACCGCGTCAGACGTCTTGAGCAGGAAGCCAAGCGTGAGCAGGAACAGCGCCGTCGTCACCCACGCTGTCGCCACCCGCTGCCACGCCTTGCGGAGCGAGAATTGTGCCTCGACATCGTAACTGCCGACAGTCTCGGCGAGGACGGCAAAGGCAATGCCGCCGACGAAGACAATCCGCGAGTAGACGACATCGTACAGTGCGTCGGGCGGGACCAGCAGCTGGACCGCGACCAGCCCAGAAACGACCACGGTCACGAATTCGAGAGCGCGCACCGTCAGCACGACAGCGTCAAGCGGGATGCCCGCGCGATCGACAGCGGTGGTCGGCGCAACGGGGGTCTGCGAAAGCTCGTTCACCGTCGTTTTCCGCGCCCCCGTGTCACTGTCAAGCGCCGCGCGACGAGCCATCCCCGTGAACCGGTAGAGCCGACCTTTGTTGGTGCTCTTACTACCATATTCTGTTATACATCGTGTTAACGGATAGCAGCCGAGGTGGGGCAGTAATGAGTACAGTGTATGATTGGCTGACGATGATCGTCTTTGCGGGGCTGGTTGTGCTTTTTTTGCAACGATCGCAAGGCGAGGCGCGTGACGCGATGTGGCACTATCTCGTTGCCGCGGTTGGCTGCGCGGTGACCAATTACCTGGGCAACGAGGGGCAGGACCTGCCGGCCATTGCGCTCGGCGGCGCGACGCTGGCGTTCATATTTTTCGTTCTCCGCCCGCTCGACGGACTTCACCGCTAATCCCTCACGCGCCGTGCCGCGCAAGGCTGGCGGCAATCGTCGGGCCGACGAGAACGCCGCGGTCCGCCGGTTTGACGGCAAGGATGAAGGCGCGAGCAAAGGCCGACAGCGCCGCAAAGGTCGCCGGGGTTGGCTCGGCGACCGTCGACAGACGGACGAGGATGCCGTCGGGGATGATCCCCTGCAATTGCTGACGCAGGCGCATCGTCCGTTGTTGGGTGCGTGTCGTCGGCAGAAAATCGCCAATCCGGGTCCAATAGGTGATCGGCTCGACCCGGTTTTCGGTCGATGCGGTCAACTCACGCGCCGGGACGATCACATCGGGGGTAACGCGCAGATCAAGGTGTGCCGAATTGGAAATCTGAAACCCAACCGCCGCGTAGCAGATTTCAGGCCGATGAAGCTGGAGCAAGTCGCTCTGCAGACTGCCGTAGGCGAGGACCATCATCACCGGCAAGGCGTTCGGCGCAATATAGAGGCGCGTAACGGTGTCGGAATAGAGTTTGTCGGCAAGGCTGCCCGGCGTCTTGGGCAGAATGAACGCCTGACTAGGAGTCGTCGCCCACGGGCCGATGTGCATCGGAATGATCGCATCGAGCTTGCGCCCGTGGAGTAGTTCGACGTGGGTGCGCGGCGTCAACGCGGCGGCGGCAGCGGCGGCGGCGAGCATCCCGCCGCCCAGAATGACATCGCGCCGATCGATCATCGTCTGCCCTCGAGCCGCGCACGGATCGGCGTCAGCAGCGCGTCGATCAGGAAAATCAGCAGCAGCGCCGATGTAAACGTCACCATGCCGGCAAATTTGTGGAGGAAGCCCTGCGCGACGGCGTCGCCGAAATAATAGGTCAGCAGCACGAGCGCCGCGACACGAACGCAATTCGCGAGGATGGCAATCGGCACCACCAGCGTCAGCAGCAATACCGAATAACGGACGTTGCTGTTCCGCATGACGTAGACATAGAATAGCCCGATCGCCGTCAGGCTGATCAGCGAATTGAGCCCGGCGCAGGCGTCCTCGACCAGCAACTGGTATTGCGCGACATAGATCGTGACGCCGACCCGTGCCACCGGATACCCGACCCCGCCGAGGACGGCGGCGACCAGTTGTGACACGACCATCTTCAGCGGCTGGGTCACAACGTCGAGGAACGACCCCGGAATCGGGATCATGAAGGCAAGATATAGGATCGGGAACCACATCAGGCGCAGCACCGCGCCGCCAACGAAGCTGTATGCGACCGCGCCAAAGGCGATCAACATCGCCGCAACCTCGATCGTGATGAAATCGAACGCACGGCCAAAGGCATAGGCAACCGCTGCTCCCAGGATCGCGACGATCGCCAGCCCAAAGGAACCGGGTTTGGCCAGCACCCGCACTTCGTCACCGCGACGGAAGATCAGCCAGATGCCGGTGGCGAGGACGAGGGGCCCGTGGACGCCCTGCTCGCTCGACCATGGCCCGGCGCCGAGACTGGCGATCGTCGGCACGAACAGCGCGAGCGCGCCGACGACGAGGAGTGCGTGATGGAGCGCAAAACCGCGCCAACCGACCTGCGGAGCCAAAGGAGAAATCACTGTGGCCATTAAAAGTCGCTCAACACCGAACCAAGGACCGCACTGCGCGCTGAGGCAAGTTGCTGCGCCAATGTCGCGACATCGCCGACGAAGGTCCGGTTGCGCCGGGCGACGATGACGGCATAACCAATCACCCCCGAGATCGTCAGCGCATCGGCGCAGCTATTCGCCGCCGGGGTGTCGAACAGCGCAATATCGTGTTCGCGCAACAACGTGTTCATCCCGTCGCGAAAGCGCGTGCTCGACAACAATTCCTGCGGACGCGCGACCGGCGGCCCGGCGGTGATGACCGACAGATTGGGTAGCACGTTGGCATGGACCATCCGCTCGGGGCGCGCGAGCTTGAGCGTCAGATAGCTCGACAGGCCGGGGCTGCTCGCCGACAGGCCGAACAACTGGTCGATCCGCGGCGAGCGGAGATTGGCGTCGACGAGTAGCGTCTTGGTGCCGATCTGCGACAGCGCCGCTGCGACATTGGCCACGAGATAGCTGCACCCGACCCCGTCGGTCGGCGCAACAAAGGCAACCGCGCGCCGACCGGGCTTGATATGCTGGGCGATGATCTGCGTCCGCAGCAGCCGGATCGATTCGGCCTTGGCCCCGACGGGGTCGCTAAGGACGACAAGTTCGTCCGACACACCGCGCCGCTGCGTCTGTTGCAGCGCCAAGCTATTGATCAGTGTGTCACGGGCGCGGTCGAGTTCGCCGACACCGATGAAGCCAAGCTCGAGCGCCGCATGGTCGAAGTCAAGCCCCGTGGCGAACTGATGTTCGGCAACGCGCGCCGATTCCTCATCGGTCAGCAGCCCAAGACGAAGCAGCGCGTCGCGGATCGGCGCATCGCGAGCGATCGTACCGTCGCTGACGATGGTTGGCGTGATCAACTCGGTCATTCAGCGGCCTGCAGCGCAATGAGGTCGCGGCGCCGTCCGAACATTGTGAACCGTCGCTGGGTCGCGGCTGGCGCCGCCGCGGCGATGACTGCCATAACAGCGACGTTGGCCGCCTGTGCAAGGTCCTCAGGGCCACGAATCCGGCGCGAGACAAGCTCGGTGACGATCGCGGCGAATACTCCGATCACCAGCCCGGAAAAGAAGCTGAGGCCGAGGATCAGGGGCTTGTTGGGGAAGCTTGGTTTGCCACTAACAAACGCCTCACCAAGGGAGACGAGTTCAGTTTCCGATACGTTTGCTTCAAGCTTGAGGTTCGCTGCGCGCTGAGCCGCGCTCTCGTACTGGCCCTTGCGCAGATCAACTTCGCGCTGAAGCTGCGCCAATTCGTCGAGCCTCGACTTCAACGCCAGCACCTTCACCTTCTGCGAATCAAGATCACTGGCGAGCCGCGCGATCGTGGCGCCGCCGTCGTTGCCCGCGTTCGCCCCGGCGCTCGCCCGCGCTGCCGCCGTCTCACGCGCCAATTGTTGGACGAGAACCTTCCGACGCTCGACAAGGCCGATGTACGTCGGATGTGCCGTTCCGAGCCGCTGGCTGGCCTCGACCATTGCATCGTCGAGCGAATTAACTTGCGATTTCAACGATTCGACTGCAGGAGACGGTCCGTTCACGCTGCGAGAAAAACCCAATGAGCTGCGCGCAGTTAGCAAGGCACCCTGCATCTGCTCAAGCTTCATCGTCTCGGAATCAGCACCGCCGGGAGCCATGACGATGCCATTGGTGCGTTCGAATTCGGATTTCCGATTTTCCGCCGTTGCCAGCGCCGCTTGCGCTTTCGCAGCCTGATCGACGTACCAGTCGGCCGAGCGCCCGGCGGCATCGGTCCGCAGCCGCAGGCTGGCGTCGATAAAGGCGGTACGAAGAGCCGTAACCACGTTGCGGGCGATGATAGGGTTACCGCCCTTGTAGGTGATCTCGAGAATGTTGCTGCCTTCGACCAGCTTGGCATCGGTCGCGTCGATGATGTGTTGCGCCTCGAACCGGCGGAAGTCCGATGTGCCGTCGCTGTGCGCATTATATTCGGCGACGATCGCTGGGTCGTTGGCCCAGCCGAGGCGATCGACGACATCGCCTGCGACGCGGTAGTCGGTGATCAGTTCCTGCTGCGTCTGCGTGTAGCCGCGAACGAAATTAGACGCGATGACCTGACCCGACACCGGATCGGGCTTGATCACGTCCATCAGGACGCGCGCGGTCGCTGGAAAACGCGCCGGCAGCAACTGGCAGAGTGCCACTGCCGCCACCATCGCCGCGACGAGCGTGGCAAGAATAATCAGGCGGCGCGCAAAGAGGATGCGAAAGAACTGGGCTAAACTCATGAATCAAACAACTCCCGCGGTGCCAGCCTGTGTCGCCCTAGAACAACCGTTCCTTGACGATGTAGACATCACCCTTGAGGACCGGCGCGTCGATATTCGCCCGAACTTCCTTACCACCGGCGCGGATCAATGCAACTTTACGCTCCGATCCCGACGCCGTCACGCCGCCTGCGATCGCGAGCGCCTGACGCAACGTCATGTCCTTCAAAACCGGAAATGCGCCAGGATGACCGATCTGGCCGTAAACGAAAAACGTTTCGGCGTCGGGAACGAACAGCGTGTCGCCGGGAGCCAGCTTTAAATTCTTGTCGGGCGCGCCACGAACGAGCGCCTCGTTGTCGAGCTTGATCTCGTTGCCACCCTTCGCGCGACGCAAATAGACATAGCCAGCCCCCTGCTCGCGGATCCACCCCGACTTCAACAGCATTTCGAGGACGGTATAGTCCTTGTCGAGCGGGAACACGCCCGGGGTCGTGACCTTTCCGGCGACGTT
>JAYTXW010000066.1:0-9252 GCA_043742745.1 Sphingomonadaceae bacterium | reverse complement strand
ATTGGACCTTTGGTTTTCGCGGGGATGACGACGGAGAGCGCGCGCGCTATGACACCGCGATGGCCCCGACCCCGATCATCTGCGCGCTGATCGGCTATGTGCTTGGCGCGATTCCGTTCGGGCTGTTGCTAACGCGAGCGTTTGGCACGGGCGATCTGCGGCAGATCGGGTCGGGCAATATCGGCGCGACCAACGTATTGCGGACCGGGCGCAAGGGGCTGGCGGCGATGACCTTGCTCCTCGACGGCGGCAAGGGGGCGGTAGCCGTGCTGGTCGCGCGGCACTTCACGCACGATGAACATATCGCAGCCATTGCGGGTTTCGCGGCGTTCGGCGGGCATTTGTTTCCGGTGTGGCTCAACTTTCGCGGCGGTAAGGGCGTCGCGACGATGCTTGGCGTGACACTCGCGGCGTGGTGGCCGGCGGGTGTCGCGGCGCTGCTCGTGTGGCTGACGGGGGCGCTGGTCACACGCTATTCGTCGGTCGGCGGGATGCTGGCGGCGCTGGCGGCGCCGGTGATTTTTGCGGGCGGGCTGGCGACGGGCGCGGTGTGGCTGCCGCCCGCAGCGGCGCGCTGGCTGGTGGCGTTCGCGGCGATGGCGGCGCTGTTGCTGCTCAAGCACGCCGACAATATCCGCCGCCTGCGTAGCGGAACCGAAGGTAAAATCGGCGCCAAGCCGGTCGCTGCCGCAACGCCGATCGGTCACAACGGCGGCCCAGCCCTCGACGACCGCGGCGGTTCGTGAGCGACGTCGCCCGCCTGCGGCTGATCCGCAGCGATAATATCGGCCCCGTCACCTACCGCCAGTTGCTCCGCCGGTTCGGGTCAGCGAGCGCGGCGCTGGCGGCGTTGCCAGACCTTGTAAGGCGCGGGAGTGGGGCGCAAGCGCCGGGTGGCGGCAGCGCGCGCATCGCGACCGCCGCTGACGCCGAAGCGGAAATCGCGGCGGTGACCGCGTTCGGCGGGCGGTTCGTGTTTGTCGACGACGGCGACTATCCGTTCCTGCTGGCGCGCACCGAGTCCGCCCCACCCGCGCTCGCGGTCAAGGGCGACATCCGCCTGTTCGACCGCCCCGCCGTCGCGATGGTCGGTGAGCGCAATTCGAGCGCGGCGGCGGTGCGCTTCGCCCGCGAACTCGCGACCGAACTCGCCGCAAACGACCTCGTCGTCGTCTCGGGCCTCGCGCGCGGCATCGACGCGGCGGCGCATTGGGGGGCGCTGAGCGGCGGCACAATCGGCGTCGTCGCCGGGGGGTTGGACGTCGTCTACCCGCCCGAGAACGCCGAACTCCAGGGCCGCATCGCCGCCGAGGGGCTGGTCATCGCCGAAACCGCGTTCGGGACGCAGCCGCAGGCGCGCCATTTCCCCCGCCGCAACCGGATCATCGCCGGCCTGTGCGCGGGGACCGTCGTCGTCGAGGGCGCGCTCAAATCCGGATCGCTCATCACCGCGCGCATCGCGGCCGAGGCGGGGCGCGAGGTGATGGCCGTCCCAGGATCGCCGCTCGACCCGCGTGCGCAGGGGTGCAACGCGCTAATTCGCGAGAGCGCGACGCTGATCCAGACCGCAGCCGACGTTATCGAAGCGCTGGGCACCGTCGGCGGCGACATCGGCGGGCGGCTGCTATCGCCCGACGTGGCGTGGGATGCCGGCCCGCCCGCCGTCGAAGCCGACGACGCGACCCGCGACGAGATCGTCCGCCTGCTGTCGCCGGTCCCGGTCGCGATCGACGAACTCGTCCGCCAGTCGGGCTGCGCAAGCGCGACGGTGGCGGGCGCGCTCCTCGACCTCGAACTCGCCGGGCGGATCGTGCGCCACGCAGGCGGGCGGGTGGCGCGGGCTTAGAACCAGATGAAGTGACCGCGACCGGCAACCTGCTGGATCAGGTCGAAATCGTCGCGGTTTTCGGTGAGAACCGGCAGGCCAACCTTGGCTGCAGTGAGAAAGATCAGCGCGTCATTCAGACATTCCTTGCGCTGATGCGGCTGAAACTGCTGCGTTCGCGCCAGCACGCCGGCAATCAATCCGGCTTCAGCCCAGATTTCGGGATCGGGCGTCAGAATGCGCGGAGCTAGAAGGCTCTCGAACAACGCAATCTGATAGGCTTGGGTATCAGCCCAGCGCGAGCTCCGGGGATCATAATTACCAAGTCCGACCGCGAGTTCCCCGAGGCAAACCGAACAGTGAAAAATGATGCCACGATCTATCAGGACCCGCGCGCGGTCGGGGAGGCGCCCGGCGGCACGATGAATGTAGACGTTCGTGTCGATGACGAAAGCCGCCGTCGCGGCTGTGGCGTCGTCGGGTTGCCCATCGGTGGCGCGAACGCGCATTTGCCCGACGCGGCGGGTCGGCTTGACCCGCCGCAACGCGCCGCGAAGATCAATACTCAAGCGTAAAGTCGCTTCCGAGCGCACCTTCCGTCTGCATGAAAAACTTGGCGAAGGGATCAGATTGGGCCAACATCGCCAACGCAGCGCGGCCAAGATCGGTGTTCGAATCCATCCCCGCCTCGCGCTTAGCGGCAGCAACAAGGGCCTTTGGCACGCGAAAGCTGAAATGAACGGTGTCACTGTCGAGAAGCCCCGCTGCCGCCGCCTCACTGATCGCTCGCTGTGCTGCTCCGTTGATTGTTCGAGCCGCAGGGTCCGCAACACGCCGGTACTGACGGCCCTTATTTGCGCGGTGAGCAGCCGAGGCTGGTTCGGACACGGTCAACTCTCCTGATGTGTGCTAAATATATCTTTTTGTTACACACGTCAAACACTCCGCCCCTGAGACTACCCCTTGCCATCGTCCCCATATAGCGCGTAGGGGCCGCCGCGCTTGGCCTAGCGGAGACGTGCATGGAACTTGTTATCGTCGAATCGCCGGCCAAGGCCAAGACGATCAACAAATACCTGGGGCCAAACTACGTCGTGCTGGCGAGTTACGGCCATGTCCGCGACCTGCCCCCGCGCGACGGCTCGGTCGAAACCGACAACGGCTTTGCGATGCATTGGGAACTATACGCCGACAAGGCACGGCAACTAAAGGCAATTTCGGACGCTGCCAAGACGGTCGACCGGGTCATCCTCGCGACCGACCCCGACCGCGAGGGCGAGGCGATCGCGTGGCACCTGCTCGAATGGATGACCGCGAAAAAGGGCCTGCTGCCCAAGGGCGGCGCGACGCGGGTGACGTTCAACGAAATCACCAAGCCCGCCATTCTCGCGGCGATGGCCCGCCCGCGCGATGTCGACGGCGACCTTGTCGACGCCTACCGGGCGCGGCGCGCGCTCGACTATCTCGTCGGCTTCAATCTGTCGCCGGTCCTGTGGCGCAAGCTGCCCGGGGCCAAGAGCGCGGGTCGCGTCCAGTCGGTCGCGCTGCGCATCGTCGTCGACCGCGAGCGCGAGATCGAAACCTTCGTCAACCGCGAATACTGGACGGTCGAGGCCACCCTCGCCACCGTTGCGGGCGCGTCGTTCGTCGCCCGCCTGACGCACTGGAACGGCAAGAAGCTCGACCGTTTCGACCTGAGCGAAGTCGTCGCCGCACAACAGGCGCGCGCCGATGTCGAGAGCGGCAAGTTCACTGTCGCCGCCGTCGAGACCAAGCCGGTCACGCGCAACCCCTACCCGCCGTTCACCACCTCGACGCTCCAGCAGGAGGCGGCGCGCAAGCTTGGCTTCACCGCCAGCCACACGATGCGCGTCGCACAAGGCCTCTACGAAGACGGCCACATCACCTATATGCGGACCGACGGCGTCCAGGTCGCGGGCGAGGCGATCGCGGCGGCGCGCGCGGTCATCGCCGAGGATTTCGGCGGCGGCGAGCATATCCTGCCCAAGACCCCTCGCCATTACGCGACCAAGGCCAAGAACGCGCAGGAAGCCCATGAGGCGATCCGCCCGACCGACCTGTCGCGCCGTCCCGGTGACGGGATTTCGGGCGACAACGGTCGCCTGTACACGCTGATCTGGAAGCGGACGATCGCGTCGCAGATGGCGTCGGCAAAGATGGAGCGCACCGCCGTCGACCTGACCGATGCGGCGGGCAAGGCAACGCTTCGCGCGACGGGGCAGGTCGTTCTGCATCCCGGCTTTCTCGCGGTTTATACCGAGGACCGCGACGACACGCCCGCTGACGGTGACGACGCCGACGACACCCGCCGCCTGCCCAAATTGGTGCAGGGCGAAAAACCGCAGGTCACCGCCGCGCGCGCCGACCAGCATTTCACTGAGCCGCCGCCGCGCTATTCCGAAGCCTCGCTCGTCAAGCGGCTGGAGGAACTCGGCATCGGACGGCCGTCGACCTACGCCTCGATCCTCCAGACGCTCCGCGACCGCAGCTATGTCCGGATGGAAAAGAATCGCTTCTTCGCCGAGGAAAAGGGGCGGCTCGTCACCGCCTTCCTCGAACGCTATTTCGAGAAATACGTCAGCTACGACTTCACCGCCGACCTCGAAACACGGTTGGACGAAGTATCGGCAGGCGACCTCGACTACCTGACCGTCCTCGGCGATTTCTGGCAGGATTTTGCGCCGAAGACGAAGGAGGTCCTCGACATCCGCCCGTCCGACGTCACGATCGCGCTCGACGATTATCTGTCGCCGTTCCTGTTTCCGGCCAAAGCCGACGGCAGCGACCCGCGTCTATGCCCGACGTGCGGCAACGGACGGCTCGGGCTGAAAACCGGTAAGTTCGGCGCGTTCGTCAGCTGCTCGAACTACCCCGACTGCCGTTACACCCGCCAGTTCGGTGAAGGCGGCGAGCTGAAGGAATCGACAGGCCCCGTCGTGCTGGGCGACGACCCCGCAACCGGCGAGCCCGTCAGCCTGCGTTCGGGCCGCTTCGGCGCCTACGTCCAGCGCGGCGAGGACGGGGCCAAGGGCGATCCGAAACCGCCGCGCGCGTCGATCCCCAAGGACATGCCCGTCGCCGGGCCGGAGGATTTCGACACAGCGCAGAAGCTGCTCAGCCTGCCGCGCACCGTCGGCGACCACCCCGAAACCGGCAGCGCGATCACCGCGAGTATCGGGCGCTACGGCCCCTACCTCGCCCACGCCGGGAAATACGCGCGGCTGGCATCGAGCGCGGAGGTGTTCGAGACCGGCATGAACTCGGCGGTCGCCAAGCTCGCCGACGCCGCCGCCAATCCAGGACGGGCTCGCAACGCGCCGCAGGCGCTGCATGAGGTCGGCCCGCACCCGGTTAGTGGTGCGGCGATCAAGCTCATGGAAGGCCGCTTCGGCCCATACCTGACCGACGGCGCGACCAACGCCAACGTCCCCAAGGGCGAGGACGGCATGGCGCTGACGATCGACGCCGCCGCCGCACTGATCGACGCCCGCGCTGCGTTGCCGAGCAAGGGCAAGAAGCCGGTGAAGAAGCCGGCAGCGAAGAAGGTGGCGAAGGCTCCGGCCAAGAAGCCCGCTGTGAAGAAGCCCGCCGCCAAGAAGGCGACCGCATCCTAATTCCTCCCCCACCGGGGGAGGTGGCGCGCGGAACGCGCGACGGAGGGGGAGACTGGGCGCGACAGCACCGTCCGGCCACCCCCTCCACCACGCCGGAAGGGGCGCGGTCCCCCTCCCCCCGAGAGGGAGGATTAAGTTCGCTTATCCCCGCTTGACTTGTAGGAATTATTCTGCTTCATCAATGGTATATCGCTCTATCACCCATCGCCGTAGGTTTTAGCGTCACTGATCGGGCGGGTAAAACCTACGTCGCGGGCGCTTAGTTCGCTTACTTGTTCATCTTCGTGCGGCAGTGAGAGCCTTGCACCCCGCCCTGCCCCGCCGCACAAGCGCCCGATGCCTCGCCGTCCTTCGCCTCCCCCGCCCGGCCTGCCGACTGCCGATGCCGTCCTCGCCTTCGTCGCGGCAAGCCCGACCCCGGTCGGCAAGCGCGAGATCGCCAAGGCGTTCGGCCTCCACGCGCAGGACAAGATCGCTCTGAAGGCGCTTCTGCGCGACATGGCCGACGCCGGGCAGCTCGACGCCGGGGCCAAGCGCACCGTCCACACCGGCGGCGGGCTGCCCAAGGTCACCGTTCTCCGCGTCGTCGAGACGGCGGAAGGCGTGTTCGCCGTCCCCGACAAATGGGAACGATCGACCCCGCCGCCGCGCGTCCGCGTCGTCGAGGGGAGCAAGCGCGGCGCATTGGGCATGGGCGACCGGGTACTGGCGCGGATCGAGGAGACGGGCGGCGGCTACTCCGCCTTCCCGATGAAGAAGCTTGCCAAGACCGAGGAGTTTATTCTCGGCATCCTGCGGCAGGATGCAGCAGGCTTCCGCCTCGTGCCGGTCGACAAGCGGTCGCGGATCGACTTCCTCGTTACCGACCGCGGCGCGGCCGACGTCGGTGACCTCGTGCTGGCCGAACCTGCCGGGCGCGGATCGCACCTGACCGCGCGGGTGGTCGAAGTCCTCGGCGACCCGTTCGCGCCGCGCAGTTTTTCGCTGATCGCGATCCACGCCAAGGGCCTGCCGCACCGCTTCAGCGAGGCGGCGACCGAACAGGCGGCGAAGGCGGCACACCAAAGCCTCGGCGCCAAAGACTCTGGCCGCGAGGACCTGCGCCACCTCCCCATCCTGACGATCGACCCCGCCGACGCCCGCGACCACGACGACGCCGTTTGGGCGGCTCCCCGTGCCGCCAAGGACGGCGACTCCGGCGGCTGGGACGCGATCGTCGCCATCGCCGACGTGTCTTTTTACGTCCGCGAAGGCTCGGCGCTTGACCGGTCGGCACGCGAACGCGGCAACAGCGTCTACTTCCCCGACCGCGTCGTCCCGATGCTCCCTGAAGTGCTGTCCGCCGACGCCTGCTCGCTGGTCGAGGGCGAGGACCGCGCCGTGCTGGCGTGTCACCTCGTCATCGGTGCGGACGGAGCGGTAGCCAGCCACCGCTTCACCCGCGCCGTCATCCGCTGCACAACCAACATCGCCTACGAAGACGCGCAGCGGATAATCGATGCTTCTTTGCTCCCTCCCCCCCCGGCGCAGCCGGAGAGTGGGGAGGGGCGGGGTGGGGGTGCATCATCAAGCTCGTCAGTCATCGTGGAAGTGCCCCCACCCCAGCCCTCCCCGCTCTCCGCTGCGCGGGGGGAGAGGGAGCAGGAAGGGGGCCCCGCGCCCGCAAACCCCGCGCTGCGCCAGCACACACCCGCCCTGCGCAACCTGTGGGGCGCCTGGGCGGCGCTGGCCAAGGCCCGTGACGCTCGCGCCCCGCTCGACCTCGACCTTCCCGAGCGCCGCGTCGAGCTCGACCCCACCGGCACGATCACCGCGATCGTTACCCGCGAGCTGTTGGACGCCCACCGGCTGATCGAGGACTTTATGATCGCCGCCAACGTCGCTGCCGCCCAAGCATTGGAGGCCAAGCGGACGGTGTGCATGTACCGCGTCCATGAGGCCCCGCCGCGCGAGAAGCTGGTGGCGCTGAAGGACTATCTCGAGACATTCGGCATCCCGTTCGCGCTCGGTCAGGTCGTCGCTCCCCGGACGTTCAACGCCTTGCTCGCGAAAGTGAAAGGCGAGGCCTTTGCGCAGCAGGTCAGCGAACAGGTCCTGCGGACGCAGACCCAGGCGTATTACTCCCCCGACAACCTCGGCCATTTCGGGCTGGCGCTCCGCAGTTACGGCCATTTCACCTCGCCGATCCGCCGCTACGCCGACCTGATGGTCCACCGCGCACTGGTCCGGGCGTACAAGCTCGGCGACGACGGGCTGAGCGACGCTGAAGTCGCGCTCATGCCGCGCACCGCCGAGCATATCAGCATGACCGAACGCCGCGCGATGGAGGCCGAGCGCGAGACGGTCGACCGCTACGTCGCTGCGTATTTGTCCACCCGCGTCGGCGAGACGATGGCGACCCGCATCACCGGCGTCGCCAAGTTCGGTTTCTTCGCCACCATCGACGGCGTCGGCGGTGACGGGCTGGTGCCGGTGTCGACGCTGGGGGCCGAGTATTTCGTCTTTAACGAGGAGGCGCGGACGTTGGAGGGCAGCGCGTCGGGGACGCGCTACGCCGCCGGGCAGATGCTCGACCTGCGGCTGGCGGAGGCCAACCCGATCACCGGTGCGTTGCGCTTCGAACTGCCGCTCGGCGAGGGCGAGATGCCGCGCGCCGATAGCGTTCGCACCGGACGGCGGGCGGGCCAGAGCCGCGCCCCGAGTCGCGCCGGGCCCGGCCCGCGCGGGCGCATCCCACCCGGCGTCCGGCGGGGACGAAAGTCTTGACTTAACCGCGTTCGGCCATCATAGGGCGCGGTCTGTCGCGACGGCCCCCGGCTGGACGCCTTCATCACAGGACCCGTCATGGCCAAGCCGACTACCATCAAGATCAAGCTCGTCAGCACCGCCGACACGGGCTTTTTCTACACGACCAAGAAGAACCCACGGACGCAGACCGAGAAGCTGCTGTTCAAGAAGTACGACCCCGTCGTGCGCAAGCACGTCGAGTTCAAGGAAGCCAAGATCAAATAGGGCGCGTCGTCGGTCGCCGTCGCGGCGAAAGCCGACTGCCGTTGCGGCGTCGGCTGACCGCAGGTAGTGTTGTCCTACAGCATGGTGAATGCGGTATAACTGGTATGTCGTTCAGGCGCGGCGCTTGCTCTTTCTCATTGTCGATCCGGTTATCGTACATTTTTCCGGCAGATATGAGTTTTTGATTTTTTGTCGCGGGCGTGACCTTAGACTGACCTTATCGTCAAAGTTTCGGGTCAGGACGCCGCCGCAACCTGATCGCGGCCACCGAGCTTCGCCGCGTAAAGCGCCTTGTCGGCGCGGGTGAGCAGGCTGAGGGCGGGTTCATCGAAGCCCAGCTCGGCGACGCCGATGCTGATGGTGACGCCAAAAGGAACCTCGGTTGTCGCCGCAACAAGGGCGCGCAACCGCTCGCCCGCGAGCGACGCAACCTCGATCCCGGTGTCGGGCATGACCAGCACGAGTTCGTCGCCACCATAGCGCGCTAGGGTGTCACCGGTGCGGATGCCGCTACTCAGCCGCGCGGCGACGGCGCGCAGAACGTTGTCACCAATGGCGTGGCCGTGGCGGTCGTTGATCGGTTTGAACCGGTCGATATCGATCATCAGCAGCGACAATCGCCGTCCCGATGCGGTCGCGCGCTCGATCTGGGCGACGAGGTCGGTGTCGAAAAAATGCCGGTTCCACAGCCGGGTCAGCGGATCGGTCAGCGCCAGACGGCGAACCTCTTCGGCGGCGACCCGGCGACGATCGGCGATGGCCTTGCGTCGCAGCAACGCC
>JAYTXW010000065.1:0-5377 GCA_043742745.1 Sphingomonadaceae bacterium | reverse complement strand
CCGCTGCCGGGATCGCCGCGCTGTGTGCGCTCGACGCGGCGGTCAAGCATTTGACGTTCGCCTATGCAGTGCTGTTCGTCACCTTCGGGCGCTACGTCGCCGGAACGGCGATCGCCGCGACGGTGTGGTCGGCGCAGGGTGCGCCGCGATTCACCTGCGCGATGCTTCGTGGCCATGCGCTGCGGGGAGTGCTGATCGCGATGACGGCGGCGCTATTCTTCTTCGCGATCCACACGCTGACGCTCGCCGAGGCGATCACGCTGTCGTTTACCGCGCCACTGATGATCCCGCCGCTGGCGCAGCTATTGCTCGGCGAGGCGATGCAGCGACGGGTGCTGGCGGCAGGCGTGCTGGGGCTGGCGGGGGTGATCGTAACGGTGCAAGGCGCGCCGTCGTTTTCCGGCGACCGGCTGCCGGCGCTCGCAGCGATCCTGACCGCGTCGCTCACCTATTCGCTCGCCGCGATCGCGATGCGGGCGCGGGCGGGTGAAAGTGCGACGCGGCTGACGCTGTCAGGGGCGCTCGTGCCGATGATCCCGCTCAGCCCGTTCGCGATCGGCTAGCCTTTCCCGGCCGCAGTCGACTGGCCGTGGTTCATCGCGGCGGGCGTATTCGGCAACATCGGCATCCAGCTGCTCGGCCGCGCCTACGCCGAGGTGGAAGTCCAGCGGCTCGGAATCCTCGAATTCACTGCGCTGCCGTGGGCAGCGTTGTTCGGCTGGTTGGTCTTCGGCGAATCGGTCCGCGTCGCGGTGTGGCTGGGGGCGGCGATCATCCTCGCCGCGTGCGTCTGGGCCGCACGCGGCGACCCACCCACTGCGTTAGGGGTTTAGGCTAACTCGCCTTCCAGCCACGCCTTGAGGTGCGACTTCGGTGCGGCCCCGACCTTGGTCGCGACCTGCTTACCGTCCTTGAACAGGATCATCGTCGGGATGCCACGAACGCCGTATTTCGTCGGCGCGTCGGGGTTATCGTCGATGTTGAGCTTGACGATGTCGACGCCGCTGAGCTCGTCGTTGATCTCCTCGAGCGCCGGTCCGATCTGGCGGCACGGCACGCACCACTCGGCCCAGAAGTCGACGAGGACGGGGCGGCTCGCACCGAGGACGTCGGTGGCGAAACTGGCGTCGGTCACGTGCTTGGCGGGCATGGTGTTTTCCTCTTCTTATGGTCGTCGTCCCTGCGTTCGCCGGGATGACGCGACGCGAGAAACGTAATCGCTCCCTCGCCGCCCCGCAACGCCCGCCGCTCAAAGCGTTTCTTTGCCGCGTTCAACCCGGCGCGTTCGCGGCGAGCATTTCGGCCGGCAGCTCGATCAGTCGCGCGGCATGGGTATAGAGCAGCGCCGCCTCGATCCGCCGCCCGGGGAATATCACGTCGAGCGCAGCGACATAGGCCGCCATCTGCTTAAGGTGATACGGCGCGACCTCGGCGGCGGTAGCGGGGACGCTCGCCCCGGTCTTGAAGTCGACGACGCGGACGCGGGTGGGTGTGACAAGCAGACGGTCGACCGTCCCGGCGATCACAATGTCGCCAACGGTCGCCGCGATTGGGGCCTCGGCGAGGCTGTCGAGGCCGAACACATCGGCGAAGGCGGGGTCGCCGACGATCCCCAGCGCGGTGGTCGCGAGCCGCTCGCGTGTCGCTGCGTCGAGATCGGCAGCGGCGCGCGCCAGCCATGCCGTCGCCGCCGCCGCGCGGTCGGTGGGCGGCACGTCGGGCAGCCGTTCGAATAGCGTGTGAAGCAATTGCCCGCGCCGCGCCGCCGCTGCTGCCGCCGGTCCGGGGGGCGCCTGCGCGACGTCGTCGGCGGCGATCGCCGACGGGCTGAGCGGGCGCGGCGGACGTGCCTCTACCGGGGCGGGTGTTCGCGCCCACTCAGGGACGGCGGCGGCGGGCGGGGCGACTGCGTGCGGCGGTTCAAGCTGCGACAAGGTCCCCGCGCGGTGGATGCGGACGGCGCCCCACGCTGGGTCTTCCTCCTCGGCCGTGTCCCACGTGGTGATCATCGCGTGCGCGATCGCCGCGTGCCAGCTCCCCTCGGGAGCAACGCCAGCATCGCGGACGCCGAGCGCGCCGCCGACGAACAACAGGTCCTCGGCGCGGGTCAGCGCGACGTACAGCAGCCGCCAGTGTTCAGCGCGCGTGGCGGCGGCGAGCGCGTCGGCCTCGTCGGCGACGAGCCCCAACCGCCCCGCCCTGCCGCCGTGGAACACCGGCACTGGCGCGTCGCCATCAAGGGAGAGCATGACGTGGGCCGCGTCGTCGCGTGGCAGCGGGCGGGTCGCGTCGGCGAGCACGACGACGGGGGCCTGCAACCCCTTCGCGCCGTGGACAGTCATGATGCGAACGGCGTCGACCGGCGCATCAGGGTCGCGCTTCAAGTCGATATCGTCGGCGATCCAGCTGAGAAACCCCTGCAGCGACGGCGCATTCGCTTGCTCGAACGCGAGCGCCTGACCCAGCAACGCGGCGAGCTGGTCGCGCGCCTCCTCACCGAGGCGGGCGAGGAGTTTGGCGCGGCCATTCAACGGCCCCGACAGGATATGTTCGAGGAACTCGTACGGCGCGGCGAAGTCGGCCAGCGCGAGGACCGCGCGCAGGAACGCGGCAGCCGCGCCATCCGCATCGCGCACCGCCGACCATAAGGTGCCGCGTCGCGCGTGGGCGAGGGCGAACAAATCGTCGTCGCTCAACCCGACGAAGGGCGACGTGAGCAGCGCAGCGGTCGTCAGGTCGTCGTCGGGCTGCAAGGCGAAACGCACCAGCGCGAGACAGTCCTGCACGGCCAGCGGCGCGGTCAGCCGCAGCCGGTCGACGCCGGCGACCGGCACGCGCAGGTCGTGAAGCGCGGCGACGAGTGCCCCGACGAACTCCCCCCGGCTGCGGACGAGGACGAGGATATCTTCGGGGCGCACACGACGACCGCGCGCGGGCAAATCGAGCGCGGTGGCGGGGGCGAGCCACGCGGCAATCTGGCGGGCAAGCTTGTGCGCCATCCGCACCTGCGCCGGGGGCAGCCACGGGGCGTCGTCATCGGCGACGTCTTCCCCGGCGTCGGGGGCGAGCGGCGGCCATAGCGTGACGCGCCCGATCATGTCGGCGCGGTGGGGGATGTGCGTCGCGATCGCCTCGTCCATCCCGAACGCGGCGTGGCCAAGATTGTCGACGACGGCGTCGACCACCTCGAGCACCGCCGGGACCGAGCGGAACGACCGCGTCAGGGCGGGGTCGCGCCACTCGTGCGCGGCGTCGCGCGCGAGGTCGCGGAAGTGGGTGCGCCGGTCGCGGAAGATCGTCGGGTCGGACCCCTGGAAGCTGAAGATCGCCTGTTTGAAGTCGCCGACGACGAACAGGGTCCGCTGCCCCCCCTTTAAACTGTCGTCGCGGGCCCCCGCCCCCGCGAAGAACTCGTCGGTCAGCGCGCCGACGATGTCCCATTGCGCGGCGTTGGTATCCTGCGCCTCGTCGACGAGGAGATGGTCGATCCGCGCATCCAGCTTGAACCGTACCCACGCCGCCGCCCCGACGTCGGTCAGCAACGCGGCGGCGCGGGCGATCATGTCGTCGTAATCGATCACCCCGGCGCGGTGCTTGTGATCGGCATAGGCCGCGCCGAGCCGCGTACCGACGCGCAGATGGCGCGCGGAGACCGTGACGGCGGCCAGCGCACGGCGCAGCGCGGCGACGGTGGTGACTGCATCGCACAGCATCTTGGCGAGCGCCACATCGGCGGGGTCGGCCTTCTTGCCGCCGAAGACGAGGGTCTTGAGCGCCTCACCCTTGGCGGTGTGAAAGACGCCGCACAGGTCGTCGAAGTGCGCGACGCGGTCCGCAGGCGAGCAGCCGAGCCAGCCGAGCAGCACGTCGGCGCGGGTCAGCGCGTTCGCATTGCCGCTCCGCCCGTGGACGACGGCGAGCGCGTGCAGCGCCGCGTCGTCGAGGCCGGCAACCGCGTCGCCGAGCACCTCGTCCGCCGTCCCCGCCGTCGGCAGGCCGAAGGCGCGGCGCAGCTTGGGTTCGAAGCCCGCCTCGGCCCCGAGCGCCGCGATGGCGGGATAATGCGCGATCAGCGTCGCGGCGATCGATGCGAGGCGCGTCTCGCCGCTGGCGATGCTCATCGTGCCGATGTCGTCGATGAAGGCGGCATCGCCGCTCGCGGCGTCGATGACTTCGGCGAGCACCTGCCCGCGCAGCGCCGCCGCCGAGCGGTCGTCGAGCGCGGTAAATCCAGGCGCGATCCCCGCCTCGACCGGGAAGCTCGCCAGCAGCGACTGGGCGAAGCCATGGATCGTCTGGATCTGAAGCCCGCCGCGCGCGTCGAGGGTGCGCGCAAACAACTGGCGGGCGAGGACCATCGTGTCGGGACCGGTATCGGCGCGGATCGCATCGAGGTCGGACCGGAGCGCGGCATCGTCGGCGGCGACCCACTCGGCGAGGCGGGTGAATAGGCGTTCCTGCATCTCGGCCGCGCCCGCCTTGGTGAAGGTCAGCGCGAGGATACGTTCGGGGGGCGCGCCGCTGAGCAGCAGGCGGAGGATGCGCGCGGTCAGCACCTGCGTCTTGCCCGTCCCCGCCGACGCCGACATCCACGCGCTTCCGGTCGGCAGCGCGCCGTCGGCCTGTTCGGCCTGCAACGGTTTGAGCGGAGTCATGGCCGGACCACATCGCGCGGTCGCCCCAACCATTCGAGAACGCGCGCGAGCTGGTCATAGTCGGTCCCGCGCGCATAGTCGGGGTGCGCCTTGGCAACGAACGGCGCGTTGCCCAAAAGCATCGTGTCGCACAGCGCGAAGAACGCCGCCTGCGTCGCGGCGACGTGTTCGGCGACGGTCGCAAACGGCTGGCGGGCGTGGACGAGAGGGTCGGTCGCCTTGCCCGGCATTGTCCCGCCGCCCAGTTTCCAGAAGCGCAGCGCCGCGACCTCACCCGCGCCGACTCCGGCAAGGTTACCCGCCGCCGCCAGCCACCCGAGCAGCCCAAGCTGGAGCGCGAAGCCGCCGGCGACCTGCGCGTGGCTGGGGACGACGCCGGTCTTGTAGTCGACGACCGCCAGGCTCCCGTCGCCGCGCCGGTCGACGCGGTCGGCGGTGCCGGTCAGCTTGATGCCGTTGGCGAGCATCAACGTGCCCTTCGCTTCGGCCGCGAGCGGGGTCCAGCCCTCGGCCTCCCACGCGGCAACCGCCTCGGTCACCCACGCCATTGCGCGGCGGACGCGCGGGGCCCACAGCGCGCGAATCAGCGGATGCCCCGCCCAGCGGAGCAGCTCGGCTTCGGTGAAGCGCGGCAGCGTCGCGGGGTCGGCGTCGCCTTGCTTGACCCACGCCTCAAGGATGGCGTGGACGGCGGTCCCCTTGTCAGCGGCGCTCGGATCCTC
>JAYTXW010000064.1:0-1651 GCA_043742745.1 Sphingomonadaceae bacterium | reverse complement strand
GCTGAAGGGCGTCGTCGCGCGCACCGGGGCGACCGTTGAAGCCATCCCGATACTCCTTGGCGCGGTGTTCAAGGCGACCGGCAATGCGTCGCCGATCGCTTGCCCGGCAAAAGCCCGCTATGTTGGGACGGTTTTGATGCGCTTTGCCGCGCGCGATAGCGTGCCGTTCGCGGTGAATCCGCATTTTCCGATCAACACCACCGTGCTGATGCGGTTGGCGACGGCGCTGGGCGACGATCCCGCCTATGGCCACTACGTCGACGTTGCCTTCGACGCGATGTGGCACTTCCCACGCAACATGGGTGAGTTGGAAGAAGTCACCGCGATGCTGACGAACGCGGGGTTCGACGCGGCGGCGACGCTCGCGCTAGCCGAGACGCAGGCGGTCAAGGACGCGTTGCGGGCGACGACCGACGATGCGATCGCGCGCGGGGCGTTTGGCGCGCCGACATTCTTCGTGAATGGCGAAATGTGGTTCGGGCAGGACCGGCTCGACTGGGTCGAGGCAGCGGCGGCCTGATCAAAATGCCCACTGGCAGAGAGGATTTAGGGGCGCCAACTCCCGTCGATCAGCTTGATTAGCCCACTAAAATCTGTCCTCGCCCCGCCCAATCCAGCGAACAGGGCGTACAGGCTCTCCGCCGCTGCGCCCATCGCGACCGGCGTCCCGCTGTCGTTCGCTGCCGCGAGCGCAAGCTTGAGATCCTTGAGCATTAGCGCGCTCGCGAAACCGCCGGCGTAGCGGCGGTTCGACGGCGCGCTCGGCACCGGGCCGGGGACGGGGCAATAGGTCGTCATCGACCAATTCTGGCCCGACGCCTTGCTACTGATATCGAAAAACGTCTGCGCGTCGAGGCCGAGGCGCTGCGCCAGCACAAACGCCTCGCACGTCCCCGCCATGTGAATGCCCAGTAGCATATTGTTGCACAGCTTCGCCGCCTGCCCCATGCCGCTTGCGCCGGCGTGGATAACCGCCTTGCCCATCGCCGACAGGATCGGCTCCGCGCGGGCGAACGCCGCGCCTGCGCCGCCGACCATGAACGTCAGCGTCCCCGCGTCCGCCGCCGCCGTCCCGCCCGACACCGGTGCGTCGACCATGCTCAGCCCGCGCGCCGCAGCGTCGCCTGCCACTGCCTGGGCGGTGGCGACATCGATCGTCGAAGCGTCGATCAGGAGCGTATCCGTCGCCGCAGCAGCAAAGACATCGGCATAAACGGCGCGGACGTGGTGCCCGGCCGGGAGCATTGTCACGACGGCATCGGCCCCGGTGACCGCGTCGGAAACGCTCGTCGCCGGCGTGCATCCGGCCGCGCCCCCGCGGGCTACGGCAGCAGCGTCGAGATCGAAGGCGCGGACCCGGTACCCCGCCTTGGCAAGGTTCGCCGCCATGCCCGACCCCATGTGGCCGAGGCCGATAAATGCAATTTCCATGAGATCCTCCCCAACGAAAAAGGCCCCGCCGTCGCCAGCGGGGCCTCGTCGAAATCGACGCCAAGCGCCTAGTTGCTGCGACCGCCGCCCATGAAGCGGAGCATGAACAGGAACAGGTTGAGGAAGTCGAGGTACAGCGTCAGCGCGCCGATGATAACCGACTTGCCCGCCATGTCGGTCCCGGCGACGTAATCGTACATGTTCTTGATCTTCTGCGTGT
>JAYTXW010000063.1:0-1592 GCA_043742745.1 Sphingomonadaceae bacterium | reverse complement strand
AAGCTCGGCAAATGAGGAGAGAGTGATGACCGATACGATCGCCGGCGTTCGCGCCGCCGCCGCCGGGGTTCCCGCCGCGGCCAGCCGGACGACGCTCGGCCAGTCCGACTTCCTCGCGCTGATGACCGCGCAGCTGAAGAACCAGGACCCGACCAAGCCGGTCGACAATAGCGAATACGTCACCCAGCTCGCCCAGCTGTCGACCGTCACCGGAATTTCGGAAACCAACGCCGATTTGAAGGCGATCGCGGCGAAGCTCGACACGCTGATCGCCGCGGGAGCGAAGAGCGCCGGGGCGGCAGCGTGACAACAAAACCAAACCGTCATCCCCGCGAAAGCGGGAATGACGGCATAAACTAACAGGAGCAACTTCATGTCGTTTTACACTGCCCTCACCGGCCTCAACGGCGCGCAGACCGAACTCGCGACGATCGCCAACAACATCGCCAACGCCTCGACCAACGGCTTCAAGAAGAGCCGCGTCGCGTTCGGCGACATCATCGCCTCCACCCCGCTGCAGGACCCGAAGCGGGTGATCGGCTCGGGAACCGCGGTCCGCGGCGTGACGCAGCAGTTCAGCCAGGGGGCGGTCGCGACGAGCGATTCGGCGCTCGACATGGCGATCAGCGGGCAGGGCTTCTTCACCGTCAAGAGCGCGAACGGCGGGGCCCAGGTGTCGTTCACCCGCAACGGCGCGTTCGCGGTCGATGCCGACCGCTTCGTCGTCGATGGCGGCGGGCGGCGGCTGCAGGTGTTTCCGGCGACCGCCGACGGGGCGATCCTGTCGACCGCGCTCGCCTCGACGAAAAGCCTGCAGCTGCCGCTGACCTCGGGCGCGCCGAAGGCGACGACGACGGTCAAGCTCGCGGTCAATTTGCCGTCGAGCGCGGGGGTGATCGCCGCCGTCTTCGACCCGGCCAACCCGGCGACGTACAATAGCGCGACGTCGCTGACGCTGTTCGACAGCCTCGGCAACCCGCTGGCGGCGACGGTCTATTACACCAAGACCGCGGTCCCGACGGCGACCGACCCGCTTCACCACTGGACCGCGCACGTCCTCGTCGGCGGGGCCGAGCTGACCAGCGGCGGGACGGCGGGCATCCCGATGAGCTTCGACGCGACCGGCGCGCTGACCGCGCCGGCGACGCCCAGCGCGTTCGACGCCTTCACCCCGGCGAGCGGCGGTACCCCGATCAGCCTGTCGCTCGACCACGGCGTCGCGACGACGCAGCAGTCGGGGCCGTTCACCATCGTCGCCTCGTCGCAGGACGGCTTCGCCACGGGCAAGCTCCAGTCGGTCGCGGTCGACGCGAGCGGGATGGTCAAGGCGAGCTTCACCAACGGCGAGGTGCAGGTGCTCGGCAAGGTCGCGGTGGCGATGTTCAGCGACCCCGAGGGACTCAAGCAGACCGGCGACGCGAGCTATGTCACCACCCCCGAATCCGGGCCGCCGATCGCGGGCGAAGCGGGGCAGAACGGGCTCGGCACGATTTTGTCGGGGAGCCTCGAACGATCGAACGTCGACCTGACCGACGAGCTCGTCGGGCTGATCACCGCGCAGCGCAGCTTCCAGGCGAACGCGAAGACGATCG
>JAYTXW010000062.1:0-12781 GCA_043742745.1 Sphingomonadaceae bacterium | reverse complement strand
TTCGCCTGGAACCGCCTCACCGACCAACCGTGGCGCATCATGTCCATCGGACCCCGGACATGGGCGCATGGGTTCTGATCAGAGAGTCTTGGTATAAGTCAACGGCTCAACTGGACTGATAGTCCCGCGGGACGGCGAGCAAGCAACGGCAAAATCCGCTCTCGAAATTACACAATTGCTGCTGTTTCAATCGGTCACTCCCACTCGATCGTGCCGGGCGGTTTCGACGTATAGTCGTAGACCACACGATTGATGCCGCTGACTTCGTTGACGATGCGCGTGGCGACGCGCGACAGGAATGCGGCGTCGAATGGAAAGACGTCGGCGGTCATGCCATCGACCGAAGTAACGGCGCGGAGGGCGCAGACGAAGTCGTAGGTCCGTCCATCGCCCATGACGCCGACCGTGCGGACCGGCAGCAGCACGGCGAATGCCTGCCAGATTGCGTCATACAGGCCAGCGGCCCGGATCTCATCGAGGTAGACGGTGTCGGCAGCGCGCAAGATGTCGCATTTCGCCTGCGTCACTTCACCCGGAATACGGATCGCGAGGCCGGGGCCGGGGAATGGGTGGCGGGCGACGAAGGCTTCCGACAAACCGAGTTCACGACCGAGGGTGCGGACCTCGTCCTTGAATAATTCGCGCAAAGGTTCGACGAGTGCGAGCTTCATCCGTTCGGGCAGGCCGCCGACATTATGGTGGCTCTTGATCGTTACTGATGGGCCGCCGGAATAGCTGACGCTCTCGATCACGTCGGGATAGAGCGTCCCCTGCGCGAGGAAGCGGACGCCGTCGATCTTCTTCGCTTCGGCGTCGAACACGTCGATGAACGTCTTGCCGATAAATTTGCGCTTGGCCTCCGGGTCGGCGACCCCCGCCAGTCCGGCAAGAAAGGTCGCGCCCGCGTCGACGTGGACCAGCGGGATGCGGTAATGTTCGCGGAACAGCTCGACGACTTGGCGTCCTTCGCCAGCGCGAAGCAGCCCGGTGTCGACGAACACGCACGTCAGCTGATCGCCGATGGCTTCGTGGAGCAGGACAGCGGCGACTGAAGAATCGACGCCGCCCGACAGACCGCAGATCACCTTCGCCGTCCCGACCTGCGCCCTGATCGCGGCAACCTTGGCGGCGCGAAAGCCCGCCATGCTCCATGTTGCGGCGCACCCGGCAACGTCGCGGACGAAATTGGCGATCAGCTTGCCGCCGTCGGGGGTGTGGATCACCTCGGGGTGGAACAGCAGGCCGTAATAATGCCGGTCGTCATCGGCGATTGCGGCGAACGGCGCGGCGTCGGAGCGTGCCACGACGCGGAAGCCGCGGGGGATTGCGTCGATGCGGTCGCCGTGGCTCATCCACACCTGGTGACGTTGCCCGCGCGCCCATACCCCGGTGAACAGCGCGCAATCGTCGACGACCTCAACGAACGCGCGTCCGAACTCGCGGTCGGCGGCGGTCGCGACCGCGCCGCCGAGCTGGGCGCACATCGTCTGGTCGCCGAAGCAGATGCCGAGAACCGGGACACCAGCCGCAAACACCGCGTCGGGCGCACGCGGGCTGCCGGGGTCGGCGATCGACGCCGGTCCGCCCGACAGGATGATGCCGCGCGGGCGGAGGCGGGCGATGGCCGCGTCCCCCGACTGGAATGGGATCACCTCGCAATAGACCCCGGCTTCGCGCACCCGGCGGGCGATGAGCTGGGTCACCTGACTACCGAAATCGAGGATCAGGATAGCTTCGGGGGTGACGGGGTCCATGCGTGCGGCTACTCGCTGCCGCCCGCGCTGTCCAGATCGCGTGCCCGATAGCGCGCGAGGAAAGCGGTGGCAAAGGCAGCAACGCGACCGTCGCCGATCGCCGCGCGCAGGTCGGCCATCAGCGTCTGATAGAACCAGATATTATGCTCCGTCATGAGCATGGCGCCGAGGATCTCATCGCTACGGACGAGGTGGCTGAGGTACGCGCGGCTCGCGGTGGCGCACGCCGGGCACGGGCAGTCGGGGTCGAGCGGGGCGTCGTCCTCGACATAGCGGGCGTTGCGCAGGTTGACGGGGCCGCTTCGCGTGAACGCCTGCCCCGTCCGCCCCGATCGCGTCGGCAGGACGCAGTCGAACATATCGACCCCGCGCAGGACCGCACCGACGATGTCGTCGGGCTTGCCAACCCCCATCAGGTAGCGCGGCGCAGACGCGGGAAGCTGGTCGCAGGCATAATCAAGGACGCCGAACATCGCGTCCTGGCCTTCCCCGACGGCGAGCCCGCCGATGGCATAGCCGTCGAAGCCGATGTCACGGAGCGCCATCGCCGACGCGGCGCGCAGGCCTTCGTCGAGACCGCCCTGCTGGATGCCGAACAGGCTCGCGTTCGCCGCATGGTCGCCGCCGCCGTCGAACCCCGTCCGGCTGCGCGCGGCCCAGCGCATCGACCGCGCCATCGCGGCCGCAACTGCTTCGCGGCTCGCGGGCAGCGCGACGAGCTCGTCGAACGCCATGACGATATCGCTGCCGAGCAGGCGCTGAATCTCGATCGAGCGTTCAGGCGTCACCGCGTGGCGCGACCCGTCGCGGTGCGAGGCGAAGGTAACGCCCTCCTCGGTGACCTTCGTCAAGCTGCCGAGCGACATGACCTGATAGCCGCCACTGTCGGTCAGGATCGGGCCGCTCCAGCCCATGAAGCGGTGAAGGCCCCCCAGCCGCGCGATCCGTTCGGCGGTCGGGCGGAGCATCAGGTGATAGGTGTTGCCGAGGATGATGTCGGCCCCGCTGGCGGCGACTTCGGTGGCGCGCATCGCCTTGACCGTGGCGGCGGTCCCGACCGGCATAAACGCGGGTGTCCGGATCGTCCCGCGTCGGAGCGCTAGTGTCCCCGTTCGGGCCGCGCCGTCGGTAGCGGCGATGGTGAAGGCGAAGCGCGCGGTCATCGTGCCGGGGTTAGCGGAGGTGAGGACGCGGTGGAAGGCGATGCTTTCTGGCTCTCCACGGCCGCGCACCAATATGAACAAGTAAGCGAAGTAAGCGCCCACGCATTTTTTTGTAGGATTTGCGGTGTAGGGTTTGCCAGCGGTCCCGCTGCGGTCCCCGGTTCCGCCTTGCCCGGTACCGCCCCGGTCCCTTACGACGGCGGCGTGGACCTTTTCGCCATCCCCAACTTCCGCGCCTTTTTCGCCGCGCGGCTCGCCGCCAACATCGCGAGCGCAATGCTCGTCGTCGTCATCGGCTGGCAGGTTTATGATCTTGCGCGAACGACGATGTCGACGAAGGACGCGGCCTTCGTCCTCGGCATGATCGGACTGGCGCAGTTTCTACCGCTATTCGTTTTGACCTTGCCTGCGGGCTATATCGCCGACCATGTCGACCGGCGGCTGATCGCGCGTGCGGCGAATGCCGCCACGGTCGCCTGCGCGAGCGTCCTCGGGGTGCTGGCGTTAACCGGGGGCGTGACGATCCCCGCCCTGTTTGTCGTCGCGGTCATCCTCGGCGCAGCGCGGGCGTTCGCCGGGCCGGCGATCTCGGCGCTCGCCCCAAATCTTGTCCCGCGCGAGATGCTGCCCCAAGCGATCGCGTGGAATTCGATCGGCTGGCAGGTCGGCGCGGTGCTAGGGCCGCCGATTGGCGCATTTCTGTATGCCGCTGCGCCTGCCGCGCCGTATCTCGTCGCCGCCACGCTGTTCGCCGTCGCGGTCGCCGGGCTATTCCTGATCGGTCCGGTGCCGCGCCCCGAACCGTCGCGTCTCAGCCCGTGGCGGGCAACGGTCGAGGGGCTGGGCTATGTCCGGCGTAATCAGATCGTCCTCGGCGCGATCAGCCTCGACCTGTTCGCCGTCCTGCTCGGCGGGGCGACGGCGATGTTGCCGGTATATGCCCGCGATATTCTCCAGACCGGCGTCGGCGGGTTGGGCCCATTGCGTGCCGCTTCGGCGGTGGGGGCGGCGCTGACCGCGCTTGTGCTGACCCGGTGGCAGGTCAAACGCCACGTTGGCGTCACGATGTTCGTCTGCGTCGCGCTGTTCGGGGTATCGACCGTCGTCTTCGGCCTCTCGACGCGGCTGCCGCTGTCGCTTGGGAGCCTGGCGGTTCTGGGCGCGGCAGACATGATTTCGGTCTATATCCGCTCGGCGCTGATCCAGCTCCACACCCCCGACGCGATGCGCGGGCGGGTGTCGGCGGTGTCGGGCGTGTTCATTTCGGCGTCGAACGAATTGGGTGAGTTCGAAAGCGGCGTGACGGCGGCATGGCTCGGCCCGGTCGAGGCGGTCGTTGCCGGTGGTATCGGCGCGGTCGTTGTCACCGCGATCTGGGCGTGGCGCTTCCCCGCGCTCCGCCGCGCCGACCGCTTCGTCGTCCCCGAACCCGACTCGCTCGCAGCGGTCGATCGGGCTAACATGATCGAACAGCAGGAGACCCGCGCATGAAGGCCGACTCGATCCTCGCCACCATCGGCAACACGCCGCATATCCGTGTCAGCCGCCTGTTCCCCGACGCCGAGGGGTGGATCAAGTCCGAACGGTCGAACCCTGGCGGGTCGATCAAGGACCGGATCGCGCTGGCGATGGTCGAGGCGGCGGAGTCCGACGGCAGCCTGCAACCCGGTGGGACGATCGTCGAGCCGACCAGCGGCAACACCGGGATCGGCCTCGCCCTCGTCGGCGCGATCAGGGGCTATAAGGTCATCCTCGTCATGCCCGATTCGATGTCGATCGAGCGACGGCGGCTGATGCTTGCGTATGGCGCGACGTTCGACCTGACGCCGCGCGCCGGGGGCGTGAAGGCCGCGATCGAGCGCGCGCACGAGATCGTCGCCGCGACGCCGAACAGCTGGATGCCGAGCCAGTTCGAGAACCCGGCGAACGTCGCGGTCCATGTTCATATGACCGCGCGCGAAATCCTCGACGATTTTGGCGACACGCCGATCGACGCGCTCATCACCGGCGTCGGCACCGGCGGCCACATCACCGGCGTCGCCGAGGCGTTGAAGCCGATCTGGCCGAAGATGAAGGTGTTCGCGGTCGAGCCGACGCTGTCGCCGGTCATTTCGGGCGGGCAGCCGGGGCCGCACGCGATCCAGGGCATCGGCGCAGGGTTCATCCCGGCCAACCTCCATACCCAGCTGCTCGACGGCGTTATCCAGGTCGCCCCCGACGACGCCAAGGCATGGGCGCTGCGGGCGGCGCGCGAGGAGGGGATGCTCGTGGGGATTTCGAGCGGGGCGACGCTGTGCGCGATCGCTCAAAAGCTGCCCGAGCTGCCGTCGGGGGCGCGCGTCCTCGGGTTCAACTACGACACCGGCGAGCGTTATTTGTCGGTGCCCGACTTCCTGCCGACCGAGTGAGCCGCCGGTTCGCCGCAGCCGTGCTCGCGGTGGTTCGCCACGGGCACGAAGCGGAGGCGGCGTTTCGACCAGTAGCTGATGTCCATCGACGCGCGAACCGGCGCGCCGTCGCGTGTATAGATCGCCTGATCGCCAACCCTGCCGTCGCCGGTCAGGCATTTGGTCCAGCCGCCCTGTTCGAGCGCAGCGGCGAGTTTGAACACCGCGTCATTGTCGCGGTCGTCCCACAGTGTCAGTTGATCGAACCCGCCCGCGCCGGTGCTGCCGTCGAGATCGACCGCCGCGTCGTACGGACCGGCGGATCCGACCATGACGCCGTGTCGCCGACACCGGATATGGACCGCGTCGAGGTTGACGCAGTCGGTAAAGCCGCCCTGTTTCGCATCGTGCACACTGCCACTGACCGGCAGACCAACGAAGAACACCGACGGCGGCGGGGCGCGGACTGGTTCACAGGCGGCGCACGCGACGACGGCTACGACGGCACCGACCCGCAGGGCGCTGAGCAACCGGTGCGCCGGTCGGGCTGGTCTCAAGTCCGTCATCGCGCGTGCAACGTCACGACGACGATCTCGGGCGGCACACGAAGGCGAATCGGCAGCGCGGTCGTGCCGATCCCCGACGAGACGATCAACGTCCGCCCGGCGATGACATAGCGCCCGCGGGTATAGCCCAGCTGGGTATTGGTCAGTAATGCGCCGACCAGCGGCAGACGCACCTGGCCGCCATGGGTATGCCCGGCAAGCGTCAGGGCGACCGACACCGGCACCCCGGTGAAGCCGTCGGGTTCGTGCATCAACATGACGACTGGCTTGCCAACAGGAACCCCGGCGAGCGCGCGCGCGATGTTAGGTGCGCCCGACGCATCGTCGATCCCCGCGACGACCACCGGCCCGACATCGACATGGGTGTTTTGAAGATACGTCATCGCGTAGCGCGGCACAACGCGCGGCGCCCAATAGGCATCGTCGTGGTTGCCGCGCACCGCAAAAGTGCCAAGGCGCGACCGGAGCCGAGCGAGCGGGCGCATCGCCGTGTCGAGGGTGGTGCTTTTCCAGTCGAATAGCTTGCCGCCGTGATAATCGCCCGTCAGCGCGACGAGGTCGGGGTGGAGCGCGCTGGCCTGCGCAACAATCGCCGCGACGCGCGCCACCGGCATATCCGGCCATCCCATGTGAATATCGCTCAGGTGGACGATCCGCAGCGGCGGCGCGGTCCAGCCGGGAACGGCAATGTCATAGGTCACGACGACGGGGTCGGCGACGGCGTTGCGGACCATGACGCCGACGGCAATCGCGGCGACGACGGCGACGACGGCAACGCTGGCGGCAATGCGACGGATCAAGACGTCAGGCGGTCGAGTTCTTCGCGCACGACCGCGATCGCTTCGAGATCGACGAAATGACCGGCGCGGTCGACCTCGACGGTCCGCGCGTGCGGGGCGCACGCATCATAGCTTTCGATCGACGCTGGACCATCGGGGAGGAAGACGACGGCGGGCTTCCTCGACCTTTCGGGAACGCGCATCCTGACAAGGCTGGTCGGGTGTTCGAACCACCGCAGCCCGGGCCGGGCCGCCAGCGCAAAGGCTTCGATCTCGGCGCGCGACGCCCCGGCTAAGCCGATCGTGTCGAGCCAGCCGGGATCGACCGCGGTCACTTTATGCCGCCAATTTCGCGGCCGCTCGCCCGTAGAACGTTTCGCCCGCCGCTGCCATGTCGCGGAGCATTTGCGGCGGGGTGAAGCGTTCGCCGTGGCGCTGCGTCAGGCCGTCGAGGATGGCGACGACGTTGGCGATGCCCAGCGTATCCATGTGGCTGAACGGGCCGCCGGTGAACGGCGCGAAGCCCCAGCCGAAGATCGCGCCGAGGTCGCCGTCCTCGGGCGTTTCGAGGACTCCTTCGGCGAAGCACCGCGCGCATTCGACCATCTGGCGGTACAGCAAGCGTTCGCGGATCGCTTCGGGGGTTGCGTCGCTATGCTCGGCAGGGTTGGCGACGGTGGCCGATAGTTCGGGCCACAGATACTTCTTCCCGCCATCGTCGGGGTAGACGTAGAAGCCCTTGCCGTTTTTACGCCCCAAGCGGCCAAGTTCGTTCATTGTGATAATTACGCCTTCGCTCGGCGACGACTTATGCGCCTCGCCGAGGTCGGCCTTCGTCTGCTTGGCGACCTTCAGCGACAGGTCGAGCCCGACCTCGTCGTTGACCGCGAGCGGGCCGACCGGCATCCCCATGTGGCGGCCGATATTCTCGATCAGCGCCGGGCCGACGCCTTCACTGAGTAGCGCCAGCCCTTCCTGGATGTACGTCCCGAAGCAGCGCGAGGTGTAGAAGCCGCGCGAATCGTTGACCACGATCGGGGTTTTGCGGATCGCGGCGACGAAATCGAGCGCCTTGGCGATCGCTTCCGGCCCGGTCTCCTTGCCGACGATGATCTCGACAAGCGGCATTTTTTCGACGGGCGAAAAGAAGTGGATGCCGATGAAGTTGGCCGGCTTCGACCAGGCGGTCGCGAGGCCGGTGATCGGCAGCGTCGACGTGTTCGACCCGAAGATCGTATCCGCGCCGACCACAGCTTCCACCCGCTTGGTCACCTCGGCCTTGATCCCGCGGTCCTCGAACACCGCCTCGATGATCAGGTCGCAACCCGCCAGATCGGCATAGTCGGCGGTCGGGTGGATGCGCGCGAGCAACGCTTCCATCTTCGCCGGGTCGGTCCGCTTTTTCGCCAGCCGCTCGGCGGTGTACGCCTTGCCCTTCTCCGCCGCCGCGAGGTCGCGGTCGAGCAGGATGACGTCGATCCCCGCCTGCGCCGCGACCATCGCCACGCCCGCCCCCATCAGCCCCGCGCCGAGCATCGCGATCTTCTTGGGCGGCATCGGCGCGACGTTCTTCGGGCGGCGCGCGCCCTTTTCCGCCGCCTGCTTCGACACGAACAGCGAGCGGATCATGTTGCCCGCCTGCGGGTCGGCGACGACCTTGGCGAGGTACTTGCTCTCGACCCGCAGCGCCGTGTCGATCGGCAGCTGCGACCCCTCGTACACCGCCGACAGCATCGCGATCGGCGCGTTCATATTATGGTTGGTCGCCTTCGCCGTCATCGCGGTGCCGACCATGAAGGTCTGGGCGAAGCCGGGGTTCATCGCGCCGACGCCGCCGGGGAAGCGGAAGCCCTTCTCGTCCCACGGCGCTACCGCCTTGGGGTTGGCGAGCACCCACGCCTTGGCGCGCGCGACGATCTGATCGGCTGGGGCAAGTTCGCCCACGACCTTGAAGCCGAGTGCCTCCTGCGGCGACATCGACTTGCCCTGCGTCAGGTACATCAGCGCGGGTTGAACGCCCATCAGCCGGGGTAGCCGCTGGGTGCCGCCAGCACCGGGGAACAGGCCGACGAGAACCTCAGGGAGACCAAGGGCGATCTTCGGATTGTCGCTGCAGACGCGGTAGTGACACGCGAGCGCGAGTTCGAGCCCGCCGCCGAGCGCCAGCCCGTTGATCGCGGCGGCAACCGGCTTGCCGCACGTCTCGAGATCGCGGAACAGCTTGTTGAGGCGGTAGACGTTGTCGAACACCGTCGCCATCCGCGACTTCGATTCCGCCCCCGCGCCGCCAACCAGCCCGCCCATTCCCTTGAGGTCGGCCCCGGCCATGAAACCCGACGCCTTGCCGCTGGTGATGACGACGCCCTTGATCGCCGCGTCGGATTTGATCGTCTCGATCGCCGCGCCGAGGTCGGCGGTGAACTCGGCGTTGATGACGTTCATCGACTGACCGGGCAGGTCGATCGTGAGGGTCAGGATGCCGTCGGCGTCGAGGTCGTGGTGGAGGGTGGTCATTTGGAGGCCCTTCGACTCTCCTCCCGCTTGCGGGAGGGGTCGGGGGTGGGAAGGAAAGCTCGATCGCGGAAGGTGGACGAGGGGGACGGCGGCGTCGCGTGGACGCCCCCACCCCCGGCCCCTCCCGCAAGCGGGAGGAGAGCTAAATCCGCTCGATCACAGTCGCGGTGCCCATGCCCGCGCCGACGCATAGCGTGACGAGTGCGGTCGACTTGCCGGTGCGTTCAAGCTCGTCGAGCACCGTGCCGAGGATCATCGCTCCGGTTGCCCCGAGCGGGTGCCCCATCGCGATCGCGCCGCCGTTAACGTTGATTTTGTCGTGATCGATGTTGAGCGCCTGCATATAGCGCAGGACGACGCTGGCGAACGCCTCGTTCAATTCGAACAGGTCGATGTCGGCGACCGTCATGCCGAGGCGCTTGAGCAGTTTCTCGGTCACCGGCGTCGGCCCGGTCAGCATGATCGCCGGTTCGGAGCCGATCGACGCCATGCCTAGGATCTTCGCGCGCGGCTTGACGCCGTACTTCGCCCCCATGTCGCGATTGCCGACGAGGACGGCGGCGGCGCCGTCGACGATGCCGCTCGAATTGCCGCCGGTGTGGACGTGGTGGATGCGCTCGACCTCGGGGTATTTCTGCAGGGCGATTGCGTCGAAACCGGGCATCCCCTCGCCGATGCCCTCGAACGCCGCGTTCAAGCCGCCGAGCGACTGCATATCGGTGGCGGGTCGCATATGTTCGTCGTGGGCAAGGACGACTTCGCCGATGACGTCGCGGACGCCGACGACCGACTTGGCGAAGCGCTTCTCGGTCCACGCGCGGGCGGCGCGGCGCTGGCTTTCCATCGCATAGGCGTCGACGTCGGCGCGGCTGAAACCGTATTTCGTCGCGATCAGGTCGGCACCGATGCCCTGCGGCATGAAGTAGGTTTTGTACGCGACCGCCGGGTCCATCGGCCATGCGCCGCCGTCGGCCCCCATCGGCACGCGGCTCATGCTCTCGACGCCGCCGCCGATCGCGAACATCGCCTCGCCGCTGATGACCTTGGCCGCCGCCATGTTGACCGCCTCCAGCCCGCTCGCGCAGAAGCGGTTGATCTGGACGCCCGCGACGCTCTCGGCATAGTCGGCGTTGAGGACGGCGGTCCGGGCGATATCGCTGCCCTGCTCGCCGACCGGCGCGACACAACCGAGGACGACGTCATCGACGTCGGCGGTGTCGATGCCCGTGCGGTCGCGGACCGCCTGCAGCACCTGCGTCGCGAGCTGGACCGGCGTGATCTCGTGAAGCTTGCCGTCCTTCTTGCCCTTGCCGCGCGGGGTGCGGACCGCGTCGTAAATCAATGCTTCGGCCATGGATCGTCTCCCAAGGATAATGTTCAGAATGCTTCCGCCGGCAGTGCCATCAGGCTTTCGGCCCCCGCCTCAAGCTTGCGTCGCAGCGCGCCGCAGTCGGGGAAATAGCGTTCGGCGAAGTACCGCGCAGTAATCAGCTTGTGGTCGAAGAACGCGGCGTCGCTCGCGCCGGCGTCGAGCGCGGCGTGAGCGGCTTTGGCCATCACCACCCACATCTGCCCCAACGCGACGATCCCCATCAGGTGGAGGTATGCCGTTGCCGCCGCGCCGGCATTGTCGGGGTTCGCCAGGCCGTTCTGCATCAGCCACATCGTCGCTGCCTGCAATTCCCCGACCGCTTTCTCCAGCGGTCCCGAAAGGGGCGCGAGGCGCGCATCACCCTTTGCATCGGCGATCGTCTCGGCGAGGAGCGCGAGATACGCCCGCAGCGCGCGTCCGCCGTTCATCCCCAGCTTGCGCCCGACGAGGTCCATCGCCTGGATGCCGTTGGTGCCCTCGTAGATCTGCGCGATGCGCGCGTCGCGGACGAACTGCTCCATGCCCCATTCGGCGATATAACCGTGGCCGCCGTACACCTGCTGCGACGCGGTCGCGATGTCATAGCCCTTGTCGGTGCAATAGCCTTTGATGACCGGGGTCAGCAGCCCGATCAGGTCGTCGGCGGTCTGGCGTTCGTCCGCCGTCGCCGCCTTGTGCGCGAGGTCGACCTGGAGCGCGCCCCACAGGATCAGCGCGCGGGCACCTTCGTTGAACGCGCGCCCGTCCATCAGCATCCGGCGGACATCGGCGTGGACGATGATCGGATCGGCCTTCGCGGGAGTGGCGGCTCCAACGAGCGCCTTCCCCTGCACCCGGTCGCGCGCATAGATCGCGGCATTTTGATACGCGACCTCGCCCTGCGCGAGGCCCTGCACGCCGACGCCGAGGCGGGCGGCATTCATCATGATGAACATCGCGCGGAGGCCCTTGTCCTCCTCGCCGATCAGATAACCGGTCGCGCCGTCGTAATTCATCACGCACGTCGCGTTGGCGTGGATGCCCATCTTGTGCTCGATCGACCCGCAGGTGACGCCGTTGCGCGCGCCGAGGCTGCCGTCGTCATGCACAATGAACTTCGGCACGATGAACAGGCTGATGCCCTTGACGTTGTCGGGCGCGCCGGTCGTCTTCGCCAGCACGAGGTGGATGATATTGTCCGACAGGTCGTGCTCCCCCGCCGAGATGAAGATTTTGGTGCCAGTGATCGCATAAGTGCTGTCGGCCTGCGGTTCGGCGCGGGTGCGGATCAAGCCGAGGTCGGTCCCGCACTGCGGCTCGGTCAGGTTCATCGTGCCGGTCCAGCGGCCTTCGACCATCTTCGGCAAATACGTCCGCTTCTGTGTGTCCGATCCCACCGCCTGAATCGCCGCCTGCGCGCCTTCGTTCAACCCGGGGTACATCGAGAACGCCATGTTCGCGCTCGACAGGTATTCGGCGATCGCGGTGCCGACGACGTGCGGCAGCCCCTGTCCGCCGTACTCAGGGTCGGCGGTTAGCGTCCCCCAGCCGTCGGCAACGAACTGGTCATACGCTGCCTTGAACCCGGCGGGCGCGGTGACCGATCCGTCGGCGTGGCGGGTGCAGCCCTCCTGATCGCCGCTAAGGTTGATCGGTGCGAGAACATTTTCGCAGAATTTCGCCCCGCCTTCGAGGATCGCCTCGACGACATCGGGGGTCGCGTCGGCGAAACCAGGCAGGTTCGAGTAACGGTCGAGGCCGACGACCGCCGACAGGACGAACTGCGTGTCTTTGACGGGAGCGCGGTAACTGGGCATCAGTGATGGCTCCCGTAATTCGCTAACTCACCTTCGACGATGGCGCAAAAGGATTGCAGTTCGTCGATCGTCGCGTCGATGTCTGCCCGTTGTTCGGCGAGGAGCGCGATGCGGTTACGGCACTTGTCGAGCGTCACCCGTCGCTGCGTCGCGCGCCCGTCGCCGAGGTCGTACAGGTCGATCATCTCGCGGATTTCAGCAAGGCTGAAGCCGACGTTCTTGGCGCGCAATATCCACGCCAGCCGCGCGCGATCGCGCCGTGAATAGACGCGGTTCTGCCCCTGCCGCTCGGGAGCGATCAGCCCCTGGTCCTCGTAGAACCGGATCGCCCGCGGGGTGACGTTGAACCCGGTCGACAGGTCGGTAATGGTAAACATCTCCGCCCCGCACGGCGGCGGCGGCACGGCGACATGGGCGAACGCGGGAGCCTCGAGCATCCCACGAGGCTTA
>JAYTXW010000061.1:0-3080 GCA_043742745.1 Sphingomonadaceae bacterium | reverse complement strand
TGGGGGCGTTTGGTGAGGAATTCCACGCCCTGCTGTCGCGGCAGCTTGATGGGATGGAGGAGCGGTGATCGGGCGCTCCACCCGCCGGGGTCGCCGCCTGCCGATGGCCGAAATCAACGTCACGCCGATGGTCGACGTGATGCTTGTCCTGCTCATCATCTTCATGGTCACCGCCCCCTTGCTGGTAACGGGCGTTCCCGTCGATCTCCCGGATAGTCGGGCAGCGGCGCTCAAGGCCGACGACACGCCGGTGCAGGTGTCGTTAAATCGATCCGGCGGCATCTTTATCGACGATGCGGCGGTGCCCGACGACGCGCTGACCATGCGATTGGCGGAGGTTCGCGCGGCGAAGGGCAACGATGTCCGCGTCTTCGTCCGTGCCGACCGCGGCCTCGACTATGGTCGCGTGATGACGATCGTCGGCGAGGTGTCGGCGGCGGGCTTCCACAAGGTCGCGCTCGTCTCCGCGCCGGCGGTTCGCGCCAAGCGGCGCTGAGATGGCGATCGCGCTTCGGGCAGCGTCCGGCGAGCGTCGGGCGATTGCGATCGTCGCTGCGGCCCATGTCGTTCTGTTTGCGGGTCTCTCGCTCGCGCTCCGCTCCGTGACCCCGCCGCCGTCACCCGACGAGGGCGTGCCGGTCGAAGTTGTTAGTGCAGCCGACGCGCGCGCTGCCGCCCGTCCGGCTCCTGCGCCGCCGACGCCCACCCCCGTGCCGGAGTCCGCGCCAGCTCCCGATCCCACGCCGAAGCCGAAGGTCGAGGCGCCCGCCCCGCCCAAGCCGGTCGATGCAGTCGCTGAGTCCGCCGGGCCAAAACCCGAGAAGGCCAAACCCGACAAACCGAAACCCAAGGCGCTCGATACCGACGCTCTGTCATCGCTACTGGCCAAGGCGACACCTAGGGCCAAGCCTCTCGATACCAAAGCCCTGTCGAAAGCGCTCGACGCCGCCGTGCCCAAGGCGAAACCGCTCGACACGACCGCGCTCGGCAAATCGCTCGATGCCGCACTGCCCAAGGCGGCGGCGTTGCCAGCGCGTGGCGACCCGAGAATCGCAGCGGGAATTGCTGCAGCGATCAAGGCGCAGGTGACGCCGTGCTTCACGCCACCAGTCGGTGGCGGCGCGGCAGGCAAAATCACCGCGCTGCTACGCATTGCAATTGGCCGCGACGGGTCGATCGCCGGGCGACCGGGTCTTGTCAGCCAGACCGGCGTGACCGCGGCCAACGCCGCCTATGCTCGTGCGTTCGCCGAGGCGGCGGCGCGTGCGGTGCTCCGGTGCGCCCCGCTCAAATTACCTGCCGACCAATACGACCAATGGAAGCAAGTCGAGATCAATTTTGATCCGGCAAATTTTTGATGAGCCTTCGTCTCGCAATTCAGATCACCTGGAGAATGACCATGCGTATTTTGTCCCGACTCCTTGTTCTCCTCGCCGCCATGCCCGCGCCGACTGCTGCGGTTATCCGCGTCGACATCAACAGCGGCACCGCGTCGCCGCTACCAATCGCGGTTCCCGCCTTCCCCGCGACCGCCGACGCGGCGACGGCGGCGGGAACGACTGCGGCGCTTGGCAGCCAGGTTGCCGCCGTCATCGCCGCCGACCTCGGCTCGTCGGGGTTGTTCCGCCCGGTCGATGCCGTCGTCACGGTTGCGCCCGCCGACGTGACCGCGCCGCGCTTCGACGCCTGGCGCGCGAGCCCCGCGCAGGCGCTCGTCACCGGCAATGTCACGGCGAACCCCGACGGCGGGGTCACCGTCGGCTGTTATGCTTATGACGTCGTATCAAGCGAGGAGTTGGCACGGCAGGGGTTCGTGACAACGGCAGCGAACTGGCGGCGCGCGGCCCACAAATGCGCCGACCTCGTTTATTCGCGGCTGACGGGCGAGACCGGCTATTTTGACAGCCGGGTCGTCTACGTCTCCGAAACCGGACCGAAGACAAAGCGGATCAAGCGCCTTGCGGTGATGGATCAGGACGGCGCGAACCACCGCTTCCTGACCAACGGTCAGAACCTTGTCCTGACGCCACGCTTCGCCCCGAACCAGCAGACGCTGACGTATATGTCGTTTGCCGACAATCGCCCGCGCGTGTGGCTGTACACGATCGGGACCGGGCGGCAGGAGGCAATCGGCGACGGCGCGAACATGAGCTTCGCGCCGCGTTTTTCGCCTGATGGGACGCGGCTGGTTTATTCGATCAGCGCGAACGGAACGACCGACATCTACCGGATGGAGATCGCCAGTCGCAGCGTGACGCGGCTGACCCACGGCCCCGGCATCAGCACATCCCCAAGCTACTCCCCCGACGGTAGCCGCATCGTCTTCGAATCCGATCGCGGCGGTGGCCAGCAGATTTACACGATGAACGCCGACGGCTCGGGGCAACAGCGCATCAGCTTTGGCGAAGGCCGGTCGGGAACGCCCGTGTGGTCGCCGCGCGGCGATCTAATCGCCTTCACTCGGCTCACCACCGGCAAGTTTCGCATCGGCGTCATGCATCCCGACGGCTCGGGCGAGCGACTTCTGACCAGCGCCTATCAGGACGAGGGGCCAACATGGTCGCCGAACGGGCGCGTCATCCTGTTCTTCCGCACCGCCGCTGGAAGGACGGGCAAGGTCGATCTTCACTCGATCGACCTGTCAGGAGCGAACGAGCGGACAATAAAAACACCGCTCGATGCGTCCGACCCGGCGTGGTCGCCGTTGTTGCCTTAACGAGCTTCGGCTAAACGATCGTTGACCATGCGAAAGGACATTCCGATGCCAAACCGCGCTGCTTCCGTCGTGATGATCGCCATCCTTGTTGGCGTCGGGGCCTGTTCGACGAAAAAGAAAATCCTTCCCCCTGCCCCCCCTCCTGCTGGAGCACCGCTGGGCGACGGAACGGCGTCGGCCGGAACGCCAACGGGGAGCGATGCTGGAACCGTCGCAACGCGCGCGGTGCCGGGCTCGCTTGCCGACTTCCGCGCCACCAGCGGCTCCGACACCGTCCTGTTCGCGTATGACAGCTACGACGTCGACGACACGGCGAAGGCTATTCTGGGCAAGCAGGCCGAATGGCTTGCGCGCTATCCGGGCG
>JAYTXW010000060.1:0-6436 GCA_043742745.1 Sphingomonadaceae bacterium | reverse complement strand
CTGGCGAAGCGGTCGAGGCCGAACGGCGCGGCGAGGCGGTGCGGCTCGCCGCGGGCGATCGTGTGCGCGAAGATGTGCCCCGACCCCGGCGTCGCCTTGAACCCGCCGGTTCCCCAGCCGCAGTTGACGAACAGGTTGTCGACCGGCGTACGCCCGATGATCGGCGACGCGTCGGGGCAGATGTCGACCGTCCCGCCCCAGCTGCGCAGTATCCGCAGCCGCGAGAAGCTCGGGAACAGCGCGAGCAGCGCCCCCATCTGGTGTTCGATGACCGGGAAGCTCCCGCGCTGCGCATACGACAGATAATCGTCGATGCCGGCGCCGATGACGAGTTCGCCCTTGTCCGACTGACTAACGTAGACGTGGACGGCGTTCGACATCACGACGCAGTCGAGCACTGGCTTGATCGGCTCGCTGACCAGCGCCTGGAGGGTGTGGCTTTCGACCGGCAGGCGGAACCCCGCGATGTCGGCGACCACGGTCGAGTGACCGGCGACGACAATGCCGACCTTGGCGGCGCCTATCGCCCCGCGACTTGTCTCGACCGACGTAATGCGCCCGGCGGCGTTGCGGACAAAGCCTGTGACCTCGCAGTTCTGAATGATGTCGACCCCGCGCTGCGACGCCGCGCGCGCATAGCCCCACGCGACCGCGTCGTGCCGCGCCGTTCCCGCGCGGCGCTGGAGCGTTCCGCCGAGCACCGGGTAGCGTGCGCCGGTGCCGACATCGAGCGGTGGGCAGAAAGATTTGACCTCGGCGGTCGACAGCCACTCGCTGTCGACACCGTTCAATCGCAGCGCGTTGACGCGCCGGTGCCCCTCGCGAACGTCGCCGAGGGTGTGGGCGAGGTTAAGCACACCGCGCTGCGAGAACATCACGTTGTAGTTGAGCTCGTCGGACAAGCCCTCCCACAGCTTCAGCGCATGGTCGTAGAGCGCGGCGCTTTCGTCCCACAGATAATTTGAGCGGACGATTGTCGTGTTGCGTCCGGTGTTGCCGCCGCCGATCCAACCCTTTTCAAGCACGGCGACGTTGGTGATACCGTGCTCGCTCGCGAGGTAATACGCCGTCGCCAGCCCATGCCCGCCGCCGCCGATGATGATGACGTCGTACGCCGCCTTCGGCGTCGCGTCGGCCCACGCCCGTTCCCAGCCGCGATGACCGTTCAGGCTTTCCCTGATTAATGCCCAGGCGGAGTATCGCGTCATGGGGAAAAGCCTAATCTAGCCATGATGCCTTGGCCAGTGCATATATATGCATAGTTGCTGGAATATGTGGATATCGGAACAGATCAAGGCGCGGTTGCTGATCGATGGCTTCGCTGTCGTTCCCGGCGTCCTGTCGCCGGCGGCGCTTGAGCGGACCAGCGCAGCGGCGGGCCGACTGATCGCCGCCGCGGCAGCCGAGCATCTCGCCACCAACCGGACGACCGGCAGCATGCTCGGCGTCCACGATGATCCCGCCTTCGCCGAGCTGATCGCGTGGGAGCCGACCATCGGGCTGCTGCGCGCGCTAGGGTTTGGCGCGCTGGCGTGGTCGGCGGGCTATGTTATCAACAAACCCGGCGGCGCGCCGCGGCTGTTCTGGCACCAGGACTGGCTGTGGTGGACGCATCCGGTCAGCGTCGAAGCCGTGCCGCATCAGCTGTTCGCGATGTATTATCTGACCGACACCGACGCCGCCAACGGCTACCTGCGCGTCGTGCCGGGGTCGCACCGCACCCGCCTCCCGGCGCACGACAAACTGGCTACCGCGCACTCGGCGGCCGCACTCGCCGGCGATGATCCCGATCACCCCATGTTCGGCGACATCGCCGGCGAAATCGACGTGCCGGTGCGCGCCGGCGACCTGCTGCTCGGCGACAGCCGCCTGCTTCACGCCGCGCATCGCAATACGACGCCGCACGACCGGCCGCTCGTCACCTTGTGGTATCATCCGGCATACGACGCGATGCCCGGCGCGCTGCAGGGCCATCTCGCCGATACCTGTGGCGAGAGCCTTGCCGACTGGCCAGCGGCGGCACGCAACCGGATCGACTGCCGCCTGCCGTATCGTACCGACCCCTCCCGTCCGTGGCCGATCACACGCGATCCGCACCCGGCCTGACGAGCGTCTCGGGCAGCAGCAGCCAGACCGCCGTCGCCATCCCCAGCGCGATCGCGGCGAGCCCCATCGCCCAGCCGAGGCCGAAGCGCTCGGCGACGCCGCCGGTGATCAGCGGCGCGAAGAAGCTGATGATCCGCCCCCAGTTGAAGATCGACGCGGCGGTAGAGCGGAGGTGCGGCGGATAGAGCTCGGCGATCCATGGGCCCCAGATCACGCTCGCGGCGACCATTAGACCGTACGCGCAGCCGAGCAGTTGGAGGATCGGGATCGTGTCCGCCACCGTGACGTATAGCGCGACGACCGCCGCGCCGAGCCCGAAGCCGATCGCATTGACGCGGCGGCCGAAGCGGTCGGACAGCGCGCCCCACGCGAAGCCGCCGACGATTGCCGCCGCGAACTGCCAGCCGAACATCTCCTTGGCGGCGGCGGGTCGACGCCGCGGACCTCGTTGAGATAGGTCGTCTGCCAGCCGGTGAAAGCCTGACTTCCGAAGAAGTTGAGGCCGACCATCAGCGTGATCAGCAGCGTCTGCCGCCGCAGCCCAGGCGCGAACAGCTCGGTCACCGGCAGCTTGCCGCGCGGCGCTGGATCGAAGTTCGCGATGCCGTACGGGATCAGCCGCCGATCGTCGGGGACGACGACGAAGGCGAGCGGCGCGAGGACCAGGGGCGGAACCGCGCCGAGCAGCATGAGCACGTGCCAGTCGGCGATGTGGAAGCGGTTGGCGAGCAGGCCGAGAACGACGACCGAGCCGTTGAATGTCCCGTTGTAGAAGCCGGCGAGCTTGCCGCACGCGTGGCGCGGGAACAGCGACGTATAGAGGCCCAACACCGTCGGAAATACATCGCCGAGGAACAGCCCGAGGACGAAACGCTGCCCGAGGACTAGCGCGTAGGTCGTCACCAGCGTCCCCGCCGCGAGCGCGAGCGCATAGCCGATCATGATGCCGAATAGCGCGTTGCGCCGGCCGAGCCGGTCCGCCAACTGGCCGATGACGACCGCTCCGACCAGCGCGCCGAGCCCCTGCGCCGAATACATCGACCCTGCCTGCGTCAGCGTCAGCCCGAGGGCGGCGCGAATGTCGGGGCGCAACACATCGACTGTGTTCCACGACCAGCCGTAGAAGAAATCGGCGACCATGAAAAAGGCGAAAGCGGCGACGCGGCGCGGCAGCGCAATGTCTTCGGCCCTTTCCCGCGTCATGCGACCCCCTCCGGTTCGACACAGAACCGCATATATATTCACCGCTGGCAATGGACGGTCTGCAGCGAGGTGCTACGCTCGACGCGTAGTCCGCCGCGCACCCCCGTGTGATACTTTTGGGAGCCCCAGTGACTCGCATCTTGCTCACCCGCCGCCTGCCCGCCGAGGTTGAGGCCCGTGCGACGGAACTAGGCGACGCCGCTACGAACGCTCTCGACACGCCGTGGGGCGACGACGACTGGGCCGCGGCTGAGGCCGAGATCATCGTTCCGACGGTGACGGACCGGCTGACCGGCGCGCGGATCGCGATGCTCCCCGCCCGGGTGCGGCTGCTCGCCAATTTCGGTGCCGGGGTCAGCCATATCGACCTAGCGGCGGCGACCGCGCGCGGCATCGCCGTGACGAATACCCCCGACGTGCTGACCGATGCGACCGCCGACGTCGCGATGCGCCTTCTACTCAACGCGGCGCGCCGGGCGAGCGAGGGACTCGCGCTGATGCGCGCGCATCGCTGGACCGGCTGGACTCCGACCCACATGCTGGACACCCACCTCCACGGCAAGACGCTCGGCATCTTCGGCAGGGGGCGCATCGGCGAAGCGACGGCGCGACGCGCGCTCGCGTTCGGCATGCGCGTCGTCTGGACTGGCCGGCGACACCACGAACTGCCGTTTGCCGCCGAGTTCGTCGCCGACGCCGACGCGTTCTGGCGGTGCTGCGACCTCGTCAGTCTGCACGCGCCGCTCACCCACGCGACGCAAGGGGTGCTCAATGTTCGGACGCTGGCGCTGCTCCCGCCCGGCGCAATCGTCGTCAACACGGCCCGTGGCGAGCTCGTCGATGACAGCGCGCTGGTCGCGGCGCTCCAGTCGTGGCATGTGACAGCCGCCGGCCTCGACGTATTCTCCGGTGAGCCCGACTTCGACATGCGCTATGTCGGCCTGCCGAACGTCTTCCTGCTGCCCCACCTCGGCAGTGCGACGCTCGAGACGCGCACGGCGATGGGCCTGCGCGCACTGGCCAACGCCGCCGCTTACATCGCCGGCGACGCGCTGCCCGATCAGGTCGCCTGAACAGTCGGCGTGTGCGCGAGGATCTGCTTCCAGATCGCCACCTCGTCGATGCACAGCCACTCATGGGTAATCCGGCCGTCGACCATGTGCGCGTGCGTCATCCCCATGATGTAGACTGGTGCGCCCGTCGGGCGGCCGAAGCGGCCCCAGCCGCTGTGCGTCGCGGTGATCGACCAGCGCAGCGCGAGGCGCACCGGCTGGCCGGGATCGCGATTGACCAGAAGGTGATCGATCGTGAACGCCGCGTCGGGAAACGTCGCGAGATACGAGATCACGAAGCGGTCGAGGTCTTCGTGGCCGCTGAGCACCTCGCCGTTCGGCGCGTGCACGGCCACTCCCTGATGATAGTGATCGCGAATCGCGGCCGGCGTCTTCGCCCCCCAGATCGTCGCCCACGCCTCGGCGTAGCAACGCGCCTCAAGACTCTCGTCGATGGTGGCCCGGTATGGACCGGGAACATCGTACGCCGGCGTGAACACCGTCACCTTGCCCGAAGTGGCGCGATCGCTGGCGACGAGGTCGCGCGCGAGCGCTTCGGGCGTGGTGCCGAGGCACGTCGCGAAACTGCCGTGGTCGCGGACCAGCCATTCCTCGCTGATGACACCGGCGGACACGACGCAGTCGGCAATGATGCGCGAGCGGATCAATTGCCCACGCCCGGGCCCGTACGCCCCGTCGTTCTGCTTCCGCATCACCGAAATCAGCCGATGCGACGAGATGAAGCCCGTTTCGTCGTTACCGGCCCAAATCACGTCCTCGTAAACGAGGCGGCGGTCAGGAAATTCGTGGAGCGTCGCGAGCGTCGCCGCGGTCACACCACGGTTGTCGGTCAAGATCGCGTTCGCAGCGCGGACGATGACTTTCGGAGCGTAATATTTGTCGAGCGACCCGCCGATGCCGCGCTCTTCCCAGATCTCGCGAGTGATCTTCTCGATGTAATCGGGAAAACTAGTAAATTTCGGGTCGAACCCACGCATCATGCTGCCCCTCGTCGGCGTTGCATACATATTCAGCACATGCGTCTGCGGTGAGCAACGCGCTTACGCAATGGCCCCCGTCGATTCGCGGGGAATTAGAGGGCCGGCGACCAGTCGCGTGTGGGGCATCGCACTAGAATCGCCGATCCGTTCGAACAACATGTCGAGCGCAAATTTGGCCATCTGCTCGACCGGCTGACGCACGGTGGTCAGGCGGTAGCTCGGCCACGCCGCGATAGGCAGGTCGTCGAACCCCGCCACCGAGAGGTCGTCGGGGACCGACAGGCCGAGGTCGAAGCGCGCGCCGTCCATCGCTCCCGCCGCCATCAGGTCGGAGGCGGCGAAGATCGCGGTCGGACGAAAGCCGGTCCGCCACAGCTCGCCGATCGCCTGCCGCCCGCCGTCGAAGGTGAAGTCGGTCGCTATTCGCTCAACCTCGATGTCCCCTTCCTCGCGCACACGTTCCATAAAGCCGCGTTCACGGTCGCCGCTCGTCGGGTCGATCGGCGAGCCGGCGATGAAGGCCAGCTTGCGGTGTCCGAGACCCAAAAGATGATCGGCGATGTCGCGTCCGCCGACCGCATTCTCGATTCGCACCGAGCTGACGTTCGCGTGCCGTGCGTACCGATTATACAACACGACGGGGACGCCGACTTTCGCGCAAGCCTCACCGATTTCACTCGAAAGTGCCGCCGAGATGAGGATAACGCCGTCGACCCGGTACTTGAGCATCTCCTCGACCGCCGCGGCAACGCTCTGACCTTCGGTTAGTGACAGCAGGAGAACGTGGAAGCCACGGTCCTGCAGTCCGAGGCTGAACGTATTGATAATGCGCCCGTAGTGCGGATTGCTGATATCGCCGGTCATCACGGCGACCATATTGGTCCGCCGCGTGATCAGACTACGCGCAAGCATGTTTGGCCGGTAGCCGAGTTCGGCGGCCGCCGCCTCGACCTTGGCGCGCGTCGCCGACGAGATCGCGCGGCCAGGGCTGAAGGCGCGGGAAACGGCCGATTGGGACACACCGGCGAGCCGGGCCACGTCTGTGGCCGAAGCCCTCTTGTCTCGCTGCATAGC
>JAYTXW010000059.1:0-2123 GCA_043742745.1 Sphingomonadaceae bacterium | reverse complement strand
CAGTTCGAATTCGTTCAGCAGACGTGGCTACTCAATACCAGTTTCGCGACGCTATTCGGTGAGACCGATCCGCTGCTCGGCCCCGCCGGACCGATGACGATCCGCGAGACACCGCTCCGCCGCACCGCGCATGTCGCGACATTTATCCAGATGGCGGGCGGGGAATATTTCTTCCTGCCGTCGATGCCAGCGCTAAAATATCTGTCGCTGTTGTGAGCCTGCTTGAGGCAACCACGACGCTCCGTCCGGGGCCAAGCGGGATCAAGGCGGCGATTATGTCGGTCGCGCTCCGGCTCGCCCCGGCGGTGATGGCGGCGGCACGGCGCGTGTGGCCGATCCCCGGCGGTGGCAAATTCTGGATGGTGACGCGCTACGACGATGTCCGCGAAGTATTCGCCGCAGATCACGCCTTCATGGTGCCATACCATGAAAACCTGCAGGTTATCACCGGGAACGCGCCCTTCTTCCTCGGCATGACCGATACCCCCGACTATCGCGCGCAGATCACGGCGGCCCGGGCGGTAGTCCGCGCCGATGACCTGACGCACCTCGGTAACGACGCGGAGGCGCGGGTGGCGGCGATCGTGGCGGCGGCGGGAGGTGAGATCGAGGTGGTCGGCCTCATCCGCCGTGTCGCGTTCGATCTGATTGCTTCGTATTTTGGCGTGCCCGAGCCGGCGACGGGGCGGCTCGATGTCTGGGGGTCGCGGCTCTTCGAGTTCCAGTTCACCGGATCGGTCAGCGATAAGGCGTGGCTGGCCGAGATCGAAACCTTTGCCGCAGCGCTTCGTACCCATATCGATGCCGTCATCGCCACGCGCAAAGCTGTTCCGTCTTCGATCGACGACGTTTTATCGCGCTGCCTGACCGCGCAGGCGACGGGGCAACCGGGCTATGCCGACCGCGATATCCGCACGCTGCTGATGTGCATGATCGTCGGCGGGCCGCCGCAGCCGCCGATGGTCGTACCGCAAGCCCTGGAGCAATTGCTGCGTCGCCCCGCATGGCTTGCCGCCGCCAGCGACGCGGCGCGCGCGGGTAACAACGGGCAGCTTCACGACATCGTGTTCGAAGCGATGCGCTTCGATCCCCTGCCGCCGGGTCTCAAACGCACTGCGCTCGTCGATTACACCGTCGCCGCCGGAACGCCGCGCGCGCGGATGATTCGGCAGGGGTCGACGGTCCTCCCAGCTTTTGGGTCGGCCATGTTCGACCCGCGTCGTATCGCCGATCCGCAACGCTTCGATCCCACGCGCCCGTCGCGCGATTATCTCCACTTCGGCCACGGCCTCCATGAATGCTTCGGGCGCATGATCAACCATGCGACCCTGCACCGGATGCTCAAGCCACTATTGATGCAGAATAATCTGCGCCGCGCTCCCGGTCAGAAGGGTCGCCTGAGCAAAAATCGCGGATTTGCCGAGAAGTTGATCGTCACCTTCGACGCGGCCTGAGCGGCGGAAGTTGGTGCACCCGGAGAGATTCGAACCCCCGACCCCTGCCTTCGGAGAACACGTGGTTTCATCGAGATAGAGCGTCAGTGGGGGTCCGTCGGGCCGTCTCCTGCTGCTCAAACGGCCGAAACTGGCGTTTCCGCGCTACGTAGCGACCACATAACTGCCACGTCTCACCGTCGGTCCACCGCGCGCCGCGCATTGCTAAGAAAATCCGAATGATGGTGCGCATACAATGCGACTGTGCGCTCACTGGTCTGCCCGAGCCAGCCGCAGATTTCAAATATGGGCACACCACTCTGTGCCATCCACGTCCCGCAGGTGTGCCGCAGCGTATGAGGCGTTACATCCTTGATCCTTGCTCTGTCGCAAGCTCCTGCAAAAGCTCGTTTCACATCTTTTATGCGGGCGCCATCGCAGTGCACAACGTATCCGAGATCGCTCCCCCGTCGACGGGCCAACCTGAGAAATGTCATCAATCGGTCCGGGATGGGCTGCCGTGCGCGACGCTTTTTCGTCCGTCGTCGACCGGGTTCGTTAAAATCTATGGTCTTCCGGTTAAGGTCCACCTGCGACCATCGTAGCGACAGGATCGCCTCTTTTCGAGCACCCGTATAAAGACCTATTACGATGAACAGAGGTAGATATAAGCGGACGTCGGCCCGACCA
>JAYTXW010000058.1:0-2507 GCA_043742745.1 Sphingomonadaceae bacterium | reverse complement strand
CTCGACCTCGCCTCCGAGATCGTCGAGCCGTCCCCCGCCGCCGACGCCCTGATCGATACAGCCAACGCCGCGCGCCGCGTAACGGCCGCGCTCGACCGGCTTGATCCGCGCCACGCCGCGATCATCCGCTCGGCTTATTACGAAGGCCTGACCTATGAAGCGCTTGCAGCGCGCGAAGGCATTCCGATCGGGACATTGAAAAGCTGGGTCCGGCGCGGGTTGATCCGGATGCGGGGGGAACTGGCATGAGCAACGACATGCTGGCCGATATGATCCCCCATGACGACGCCGTCGCCATGGATTTCGCCCTGGGTGCCCTCGACGGCCCGACGCTGCGCGCCGCCGAACTGCGCCTGCGCCGCGACCCCGAATTCGCCGCCGACGTCGCCCGCTGGCAGGCCGATCTTGGTCCGCTGATCGACGCGGTTGCCTCCGTCGCGCCGTCGCCTGCGGTATGGGCCGAAGTCGAGCGCGAATTATTCCGTGGCCCGGTAGCCACACCGGCGTCGTCGGTGCTAGTCCGCGGTGTCGGAACAGCGATCAATTTATGGCGCGGCATCGCCTTCGGCGCGAGTGCGGTGGCCGCCGTTGCGCTCGCCCTTTTGGTCGCTCGCCCGGCTATACCCGTTGCCGGGCCGCCACCGGCGTTGCTCGCAGCATCGATGGCATCGACCGATGCGGCCAAAGCCGTCCTCATCACCGCGACCTACGATCCGGCGCGCGGGGCGGTCATCCTGACCCCGGCGGCGAAGGATGCCAGCCACGGCTTGACACCCGAACTCTGGGTCATCGTCGGCACTGCCAAGCCGCTGTCGCTCGGCGTCATCGACCTCCACGACCCGCAGGCACATCGCATCCCGCAGGCGCTGCGGAGTAAGCTGACCGGCGGCGCGACGCTGGCGATCAGCCTTGAACCCGTCGGTGGCTCGCCGACCGGCCAGCCGACCGGACCCGTTGTCGCAGCGGGTAAACTTACCGTGATCTGACGGGACCGCGGCGCAACCATATGGCCCCGACAATCGTATCAGTCGCGTCCACTCCACCCGGACGTGCAAAACGGAGACTATTCATGACGAACTTCAAGCGCGCGCTTAGCGCTGCTCTTTTCGCGACTGCTGCTGCTGGCCTGTCGGTCGGTGCCAACGCCGAGATGAAGCATTCGAAGACCGTGATGGTCGGCGGTGCCGCGATGTATCCGACGAAGAACATCATCGAGAACGCCGTCAATTCGAAGGATCACACGACCCTGGTTGCCGCCGTCAAGGCCGCCGGCCTCGTCGAGACGCTGTCGGGTCCCGGCCCGTTCACCGTCTTTGCACCGACGAACAAGGCGTTCGGCAAGCTTCCTGCAGGCACCGTCGACACGCTGGTCAAGCCCGAGAACAAGGACACGCTGACCAAGATTCTGACGTATCACGTCGTCAGCGGCGCGATGGACTCCAAGGCGATCGCCAAGGCAATCAAGGCGGGTCACGGCAAGGCCATGCTGACCACCGTCCAGGGTGAGACGCTGACCGCCAAGATGATGGGCGGCAAGCTGATGCTGACCGACGCAAAGGGCGGGATGTCGATGGTCACGATCAAGGACGTCTACCAGTCGAACGGCGTGATCCACGTCGTCGACACCGTGCTGATGCCGTAATCATCACGTCGCGTTGCGTATTGAGGAGCGGGTCGGCAACGGCCCGCCCCTTTTCGTGGCGCGGGCGCCCCTTCTACCGGACCGGTGCAAGGTCTGCGGTGAAGGGGATCAAGCGCCGCACCTGACCTTGAGCAGCGAACCCACTGCCGCTTCGCGCGTTGACCCGTTATGACGACCGCCTTCCTTCCCGACCGCCGCAGCCGCGCCGTCGCCGCCGCGGGTGCCGTCGCGCTTCAGCTGCTTGTCGGCTGGGTGCTGATCACCGGGCTGGCGGGACATTTCGTCAAAGCGCTAACCGATGATATCAAAGTGTTCGACGTTGCGCCACCGCCGCCACTGCCAAAGCCTCCAGTCGTCCCGGTCAAGATTGCCGCCCGCAAGCCCGCCGGAGCCGCCGCGCCGCCGCACGCGCGCGCGACGCCGACGCCGGTCGTCGCGCCGATCCCCGTCATCACGCTACCGCCGCCGCCACCGCTCGTCATCGCCGCTCCGGTCGCCGCGCTCGGTGCGGATAATGCGTCAGGCGCAGCAGCAGCAGGTCAGGGCACCGGCGCGGGCGGCCAGGGTGACGGGCGCGGCGCCGGGTCGGGCGGCGACGGCACCGGCGCGGGCGGTACTCCGGCGCGACTAATCCACGGCGCGATCACGGGCCGCGACTATCCCCCCGAGGCCCGCCGCGCCGGGGTGCAGGGTGACCTGACGACCCGCTACGTCATCGACACCCATGGTCGGATCGAACGGTGCTCGATTATCGCGTCAAGCGGCAGCGATATCCTCGACGCCGCCACCTGCCGCTTTGCGATTAGCCGGTTCCGCTACGCCCCCGCCCGCGACGGCGCGGGGCATCCGGTTACGGACACACTCG
>JAYTXW010000057.1:0-2633 GCA_043742745.1 Sphingomonadaceae bacterium | reverse complement strand
CCGCGCCCCCGCCCGACCACCCAAGGCTCATCCTGGACGGGTGGTCGGGCGGGGGCGCGGGCCGGTGCCGCTCAGCAACAGCGCATAGTTGACCTCGCTGCCCCGCCGCGCGACACCCACCATGGGGAGACCACGCCATGCTCAAACTCATCATCGGTAACCGGACCTATTCGTCATGGTCGCTGCGCGGTTGGCTCGCGCTGAAGCAGTCGGCGCTGCCGTTCGAGACGGTCGTTATCCCGATGGACACGCCCGAATGGATCGACACGTCGGCGAAGGGGCTGCTCCCGGCGGGCAAGGTGCCGGTGGTGTGGGACGGCGACACGTGTGTGTGGGACAGTCTCGCGATCATCGACTGGCTGGCCGACCGGTTGCGAACGGCGCGGATCAGCCGGGGGCATTTCTGGCCGCGCGACATGGCGGCGCGGGCGCTGGCGCGGTCGATGTGCGCCGAAATGCATTCGGGCTTTACCGCATTACGCGGCGCGTGCTCGATGAACCTTCAGCGTGACTATCCCGATTACGTGCCGACGCCCGATGTGCTCGCCGATGTCGCGCGGATCGACGCGTTGTGGACCGAGGCGCGCACCAAATATCACGCGATCGACGAAGCCCACGAAGGCCCCTTCCTGTTCGGCACGCTCAGCGCCGCCGACATCATGTTCGCCCCCGTCGTCACGCGGATCAAGACCTACGGCCTCCACGTCGGCGAGGTCAGCGCCGCCTATGTCACCGAGATGCTGAGCCACCCGTGGATGGTCGAATGGACCGACGCCGCGCGGGCGGAGACGTACCCGTTTGCGCGGGCATATTTCGAGCACGTCGGCGGCGTGGGCGGGGGCGTGGCGGCGCGGTAAGGTGGTCGGACTTTAATCCCCGCCCAACGCCGACGCCGCGACATACCCCGTCGCCTCGCTCCAGAACATATCGCAATCGGGATAGGTGCAGCGGTCGGTCGCCAGGCGATCGGTGCCGACCGCGAGGAACACAGCGTCGGTCGCGCTGCGGTTGACCAGGTGGTGAGCGTCGGCGATGCCCTTGGCAAAGGTCGCCACGTCGCCGGGGCGCATGACGACCTCGCCGCTGTCGTCGATCAGGACCGCCTCGCCGCTGAGCATGACGACGAGCTCGTCCTGGTCCGAGTGCCAGTGGCGCATCGACGACATCGCGCCCGGAGCCAGCGTGACGATGTTAGCCCCGAAGTCGGTCAGCCCGCCACCGACCGCCTGGTAGCGCCGTCCGGCGACGAGGGCGGCATACGGTGGCAGATAGCCGGTCGTGCTGGTTTCGGGGAGCGCGGCGAGGTCGAGCTTGGGCATGGCGGCGATCATGCCGCGCCGCCCACGCCTTGAGAAGGGGGGCGCGACCCGCTACCCCCGACGCATGATCGACGCCCTCGACCTCGCCCGCCGCCTGATCGCTTGCCCCAGCGTCACCCCCGTCGACGCCGAGGCGCAGGATATCCTTGCGGCGACGCTCGAACATATCGGTTTCGAGGTCCACCGCCTGACGTTCGGCACCGCGCCCGACGGCCCGGTCGAAAACCTGTTCGCCACCATCGGCAGCGGGCCACCGCACTTCGCCTTCGCCGGGCATACCGATGTCGTGCCCGCGGGGACGGGGTGGGAGGCGTTCACGCCCGTCGTCGCCGACGGCTGGCTGACCGGGCGTGGTGCGGCCGACATGAAGGGCAGCATCGCCGCCTTCGCCGCCGCCGCCGAGCGCGTCGTCCGCGCGGGGTTCGCGGGCACGCTCAGCCTCATCATCACCGGCGACGAGGAGGGCCCCGCGACGTTCGGCACCGCGCCGCTGCTCGACTGGATGGAGCGCCGCGGCCACGTCCCCGATCTGTGCGTCGTCGGCGAACCGACGAGCGGCACGACCGTCGGCGACACGATCAAGATCGGGCGACGGGGGTCGCTCAATGCCTGGCTGACCGTCCACGGGCGTCAGGGCCACGTCGCCTACCCCGACCGCGCCGACAATCCGGTGACGCGGCTGGTGGCGATCCTCGGCGATCTGAAGGCGCGCGTCCTCGACACCGGCACGCCGACGTTTCAGGCGTCGAACCTCGAAGTCACCGACCTGACCGTCGGCAACCCGGCGACGAACGTCATCCCGGCGGCGGCGTCGGCGCGGCTCAACATCCGCTTCAACGACCGCCAGCGCGGCCCGGACCTCGAGGCGTGGCTGCGTGCCACCGTCGCCGCCCACGCGACGACCGCGACACTCGACGTGCGGATCACCGGCGAGGCGTTCGTCACCGACTCCGGCCCGCTCCCCGCGCTCGTCGCGGCGGCGGTGCGCGACGTCACCGGGCGCGACCCCGAGCTATCAACGACCGGCGGCACATCCGACGCCCGCTTCATCCGCCGCCTATGCCCGGTCGTCGAACTCGGGCTGGTCGGGGCGACGATGCATCAGGTGGGCGAGGCGGTGCGGGTGACGGACCTTGGTGTGCTGACCGAGATTTATGTGCGGGTGATGGCGCGGGTGTTCGCCCCCGGTTGAACGGCGTCGATCGCCGGCAACCACGCTTTCCCCCTTCCCTGGCATCCCGGCCTGTGCCGGGATGACAGCATTTGATCTGCCGTCCCTCAACGCGCACAAGTGTACCGGGCAATCGCGCGCAG
>JAYTXW010000056.1:0-1856 GCA_043742745.1 Sphingomonadaceae bacterium | reverse complement strand
CGACGATCCTGACCGGGCGGCATCCGGCGGCGACCGGCATCGTCGCCAACGGGTGGTACGACCGCGCAACATCGGCAGCGGTCTATTGCATGTTCGACGCCGCCTCCCCCGTCCCCGGGCGTCCCGATGCGTCGCGTGGTCCGGCCAATCTGAGGGTTGCGACGCTTGGTGAATGGCTGAAGGCAGCAAACCCCGCCAGCCGTACCTTTGCCGTTTCGGGCAAGGACCGTGGCGCTATCACGATGGCGGGGCATGGAGCACAGGGCACTTTCTGGTGGGACGACAGCGTCGGCGGCTTCACGACCTATGTCCCCGCCGGAACGACCCCGGCGGCGCGGTTGGCCCCTGTCGCAGCCTATAACAAAGCGTTGTTTGCGGCATGGCTCAGGAAGCCGCCGGTGTGGACCCAGCTCGACAAGCGATGCGATGCTGGCAAGGGCGAGCATGGGTACGGCGGGCTAACCATCGATCACCAGGTGCCGCCGTCCGGGTGGACGCCGCCGCCGCCAGGAACAGCGTTTGCCGCCGACGCCGACTTCCGTAAGTGGTTCCGCGCAACACCGATGTACGATCAGATCGCGCTCGACCTTGCGAGCCAGCTGGTCGACACGGAGAAGCTGGGGCGGGGTTCCGCCCCCGACGTTCTCGCCGTCAGCCTGTCGGCGACCGATTATGTCGGCCATCGCTACGGTGCCGAAAGCCCCGAACAGTGCGACAACCTCGCCCATCTCGACGCCGCACTCGGTGCGTTCCTGACCAAGCTCGAGGCGATGAAGGTCCCCGTCGTCGTCGTCCTGACCGCCGACCACGGATCGGTCGACGCCGCCGAGCGCGCCGCCGAACAGGGTGTCCCGGCGGTGCGCGTCAACGGCGACCGGCTCGTGCAATCCGTCGGCGAGGACGTCGCGAAGACGCTCCACCTCGATTATAACCCGCTGACCGGGGATCCGTATGAGATCTACGTCGTGCCGTTTGGCGACGAAAGTCCAGCGGAGGTCAAGCGGATCACCGACGCGACCGTTGCCGAGCTGCGTGGTGAAAAGTGGAAGGACGTCGTCTTCGCCGTCTACACCAAGGATGAAGCGCTCGCGGCGATGCCGCCGAAAGGGCTGCCAGCGGACGAGATGACCCCGCTCCAACGCATCGCCGAATCGACCGATAAGGAGCGGTCGGGGGACGTCATGGCCGTGCTGCGGCCCTACACGACCCTCGGCCATCCGGAGGCGGTCGGTGATACAATCGGCGGCCATGGCAGTTTGTGGAACTATGATCGGCGCGTGCCGATCGTCTTCTGGTGGCCCGGCGTCGACGGCTTCGAACAGCCAATCCCGGTTGAGACGGTGGACATCGCCCCCACCCTCGCCGCCCTTGTTGGGGTCAAACCACCGGCAGTCGACGGCCGCTGCCTCGACCTCGACCGCACCGTGGCGACGACCTGCCGATAACGTCGGTCTAGTCGATTGCCGCGAGCCGCGCGCCGACGACCCCGCGCAGCCGTCCGACGTTTGCCGCGACCTCGTTGTCGATGGCGAAATCATTGCCGATCAGCAACCGCGCGTTGCCGCGGCCGATCCCGATCGACACGACAATTTCGCCGCGCCCGCCGCGCCGTCCGTCGACCTGCGCAACCAGTCCCTCGAGCGCGCTTGTCCCCGCGAGATCGACCGTCAGGCGACAGCGTAACCGCCCGGCAAGCGCCGCCAGCGGTTTGACCCCGCGCACCGTCACGCGCGGCGTTTCCTCACCCGGTCGCCACATAAGTTCGCCCTGGATCAGGACGACCTCACCTGCGACCGCGGCCGCAAGAACGGCCGTCTGCGCGGTGTCGTCAAAGCAACTCGCGGCATACTGCCCGC
>JAYTXW010000055.1:0-2297 GCA_043742745.1 Sphingomonadaceae bacterium | reverse complement strand
CCTTGAACAGGCGAAGGGCTATTACGGCCGTCGCAAGAACACCATCCGCGTCGCGCGGCAGGCGGTCGAAAAGGCCGGCCAGTATGCGTACCGCGACCGCAAGGTAAAGAAGCGGAACTTCCGTGCGTTGTGGATCCAGCGGATCAACGCCGCGGTGCGCGAAGTCGGCCTGACCTACGGCGTCTTCATGCACGGGCTGAAGCTGGCGAACGTCGAACTCGACCGGAAAATGCTCGCCGACATCGCGATGCACGAGCCGGATGCGTTCCGCGCCATCGCCGCGCAGGCGCAGGCGGCATTGGACGCAAAGCCCGCGCTGGCGGCGTAACGGCGACGCACAAAAAGGGGCGCGGGAGGGAGAACCTTCCGCGCCCCTTTCTGTTTTACCGCCTCTCGTGCGAACGTCGATGGGGGGCAACGATTACTCCCCCGGTCGCCACGATGAAACGGCAGCGCGCCTGGTTTGCCGCGACGGCTCCGTCGGTCCGCGGCCGCCGCAAGGCGGCCCCGCTAAAGCCGAAACCGGCGATCAGCATTGCCCAGCTCGCGGGTTCGGGAACCGCGCCTGCCGTCGCCGGCGGCGCGAGCAACTTGATCTGCGATCCCAGCGCCGCGCCGGTCGGTTGTGACCCGGTCCACGCGAACGCGACGTTGCCCGAAAGGGTGAAGTTGCCGCCAACCCCGCTCCACAGCTTGATCAGCGTCGCGCCATTGGCCGCCGAAAAGCTGCCGAGCGACTGGCTGACCGTCGTCGCGTCATGGAACACGAAATTGGTTATGCCCTGCGAGTCTGCCGAATAACCAGCGGTTGGGTTGTTGCTCCGGATCCGGACCTCGAACCCGTTGATACCGGGGTAATAGGTCTGTGTGGCGCTCCAGGTGTCGCTGCCGACGGTATAGGTGACGGTCGTCCCCGTCCGCGCAATACTGAACGCGACCGGCGTGCCGTTGCCGAAATTTGTGTCTGTCCCGCCGCCGAGTGCGGTGGGGCACATTGCAAATTCGGTACGAGACGCACCATCGTCGCGCCTTCCGTGCCCCTTTCGTTTTTAAGGTGGCGCGGCTACCACCCAACGACCATGACTGACACCAACGCATTACTCGCCGCAATTGCCGCCGCGCCCGATTTCGCCGCGCTCGACGCGGTCCGCGTCGCCGCGATCGGCAAGGCGGGGTCGGTGACGACGCTGATGAAAACACTCGGCGGCATGGCCCCCGATGTCCGGCTGGTTGAAGGTCCGCGCCTCAATGTACTCCGCGAAGCCGTCACCGCCGCGATCGCGGCACGCAAGGCGACCCTCGACGCCACCACCCTCGATGCGCGGCTGGCATCTGAACGGCTCGACCTGACGCTGCCGGTAGCGCCCGCCCCGATAGGAACGATCCATCCCGTCAGCCAGGTGATGGACGAACTCGCCGAAATCTTCGCCGACCTTGGTTTTGCCGTCGCCGATGGTCCCGAGATCGAGGACGAATGGCATAATTTCACCGCGCTCAATATCCCCGAAACGCACCCGGCGCGGGCGATGCACGACACGTTCTACATGGCGCAGGGCGAGCACGTCGCAGGGAACGAGACTTCCCACCCCCAACCGCTCCCTGAAGGGAGGGGCCCGCCGCGCGGCACGGTGCTCCGCCACCTGCTCCGCACCCACACGTCGCCGGTGCAGATCCGCACTATGCGGTCGACGCCGCCGCCGATCCGGATCATCGCGCCGGGGCGGACCTATCGCTCCGACAGCGACGCGACGCACACGCCGATGTTCCACCAGGTCGAGGGGCTGGTGATCGACCGTGGCATCCACATGGGCCACCTCAAGTGGACGCTGGAAACCTTCGTCAAGGCGTTCTTCGAGGTCGACGACGTCACGCTGCGGCTGCGCCCGAGCTATTTCCCGTTCACCGAGCCGTCGGTCGAGGTCGATGTCGGGTGTTCGTGGGCGGGCGGGACGCTGAGCATCGGCGGGACCGAAAGCTGGCTCGAAATCCTTGGCAGCGGCATGGTCCACCCGCGCGTCATTGCGGCGTGCGGCCTCGACCCGGACGAATGGCAGGGATTCGCCTTCGGCTGCGGTATCGACCGGCTGGCGATGCTCAAATACGGCATGACCGACCTCCGCGCGTTCTTCGACGGTGACGCCCGCTGGCTTCGCTATTACGGCTTCAAGGCGACCGATGTCCCGACGCTCAGCGGCGGAGTGGGGGCGTGAAATTCACCCTGTCGTGGCTGCGTGAGCATCTCGAAACTGAGGCGCCCATCGCCGAAATCCTCACCGCGCTCAACGATTGTGGGCTCG
>JAYTXW010000054.1:0-2735 GCA_043742745.1 Sphingomonadaceae bacterium | reverse complement strand
GCTCCAGGTTCGCGATCAGGCGCGCCTCGAACTGTCGTACACGCACTCGTTCTTCCGCGACTATGAGACCAACTTCAACCTGTTCGCCAGCTGGCGGGGCGGGCGGCCGTACAGCTACACGTTCAGTGATCCGGCGGCCGGTCGTGGCAACGTCTTTGGGGCGACCAATGGTGGGCGTTACCTGATTTATGTGCCGAACCTGAGCAACATCACGATCCCGACCGCGACGGGGGTTCAGATCACGCCGCTCGACGCGATCACCCAGTACAGCGGCACGGCGGCCGATGTAACGGCGTTCCGCAACTATGTGCTCAACGGGCCGCTCCGCAACTCGCAGGGCAAGATCACGCCCAAGGGGACCGGAACGAACCCCGACTTCACCCAGATCGACCTCCACATCAGCCAGCAGATCCCGACCTTTGTCGGCCACAGCCGGATCACCGCGTTCGGCGACATCGACAACGTCCTCAACCTGTTCAGCGACAAGTTCGCCTTCCGCCAGTTTGGCGATCAGGTGACGGTGGTCGATGTCCAGTGCCTGAGCGCGACGGGGACGGTGGTGACCGCCCTCAGCCAGGGTTGCTCGAGCTATCGCTACTCGAACTTCCGCAACCCCAACTTGACGGCCCAGACGCGTCAGTCGCTGTGGACCATCCGCGTCGGCCTTCGCTTCGACCTGTAAGCGGCAACAGATCGGCGGCGGGGCAGTGCGCTCCGCCGCCGGTCGACTCAGGCGTCTACCGGTACCCCGGGTAGAAGCTTCGACGCGCGGATCGTCAGTGAGGTCCGAACGTGCTCGACGTTGGGCGCAGCGGTCAATTCGCGTGTCAGGAAGCGCTGGAACTCGTGGAGGTCGTGGGCGACGATCTTCAGGATGAAGTCGATCTCACCGTTGAGCATATGGCACTCGCGGACCTCGGGCAGCGTCGCGACATGGTCCTCGAACGCACGCAGGTCGTCCTCGGCCTGGCTTTTCAGGCTGACCATCACGAACACGGTAATGCCGTAACCGAGCGCCGTTGGGTCGAGATCGGCATGATAGCCGCGGATTACCCCCGCCTCCTCGAGCGCGCGGACGCGGCGGAGGCACGGCGGGGCGGTCAACCCGGCGCGGGTCGCGAGGTCGACGTTGGTGATCCGCCCCTCCGCCTGCAACTGGGCGACGATGATGCGATCGACGGGGTCGAGTTGAAGGCGCGAGCGGTGCATGGCGCAATCAATGCGACGGATTGCTGCGCATGACTATCATAATGTTTCGCATCGCCGCGTTTTTGTTGCCGCCGCGCGGTGGCCAACCTAGATGGAGCCAATGACTGATATTTCCACCAAGCTCCTCATCCTCGGTGCCGGCCCGGCCGGCTATACGGCGGCGATCTATGCCGCCCGCGCCGCGCTTGCACCGGTGCTGATCGAGGGCCTCCAGCCCGGCGGCCAGCTGACGATCACCACCGACGTCGAGAACTGGCCCGGCGACACGAGCGTCCTCGGCCCCGACCTGATGGTGCGGATGGCGGATCAGGCGCGCCATGTCGGCGTCGACCTGATCGCCGACATCGCTACCGCCGTCGACCTGTCGCACCGACCGTTCGTCGTCACCCTCGATTCGGGAACGCGCTACCTCGCCGACACGCTTGTCATTGCGACGGGGGCGCAGGCGCGCTGGCTCGGGCTGCCGTCGGAGACACGCTTTCGCGGGTTCGGCGTGTCGGCGTGCGCGACGTGCGACGGCTTCTTCTTTCGCGGGCGCACCGTCGCCGTCGTCGGCGGGGGCAACACGGCAGTCGAGGAGGCGCTGTTTCTGACGAACTTTGCCGCCAAGGTCTATCTGATCCACCGCCGCGACACGCTCCGTGCCGACGCGACCAACCAGGCTCGCCTCGCCGCCAACCCCAAGGTCGAAATGATTTGGAACGCCGAAGTCGTCGCTGTCACGGGCACCGAGATGCCGCTCGGCGTCACTGGGATCGACCTCGCGGATACGACGATGGCGGCAACGCGCCACCTCGCGGTTGACGGGCTGTTCGTGGCGATCGGCCATGTCCCGGCAACCGCGCTGTTTGCCGACGCGGTGACGATGGACGACGAGGGCTATATCGTGACTGCCCCCGATTCGACGGCGACATCCGTCCCCGGCGTGTTCGCTGCCGGTGACGTCCGCGACAAGGTCTTCCGTCAGGCGGTGACGGCCGCCGGCATGGGGTGCATGGCGGCGCTGGAGGCTGAACGCTTCCTGGCGCACGACGGGCTGGCCGAACCGGTGAACGCGCTGCACGCGCACGCCTGAGGATGCTTGCCGCTTATGGCGGCGATACGCTACGGCGAGCAGACCGCCGGGGGCCTGTAGCTCAATGGTAGAGCCGGCCGCTCATAACGGCTTGGTTGGGGGTTCGAATCCCTCCGGGCCCACCGGCGCGGTTCCGATCAGGCGCGGTTCCGATCAGGCGGGGTGGCGCTTGCCCAGCAGGCGGGTTGCCTTCGCCCGCCACCCGACGGCAACCCCGTCGAGCGCCGCGATCGCCGCCAGGTCGTCGTCGCTGATGGTTCCACCGGTGACGGTCGCGAAGAATCGCGCGATCGTCCAGTCGGGGTTGGTGCGGTCAAGCAGGGTGACGCTATCGCCGATGCCGATCGTCCCCGTCTCGACGACGCGATAATACCAGCCGCTGACACCGACATCGGCGAAGGCGCGCACCATCGCCGCGTCACCGAACGCGAGGCCGACTTTGAAGCACGGC
>JAYTXW010000053.1:0-6464 GCA_043742745.1 Sphingomonadaceae bacterium | reverse complement strand
TCGCACTGGGCCTATTACACGCTCGGCTGGGGCGGTTGGTGGTTCTGGGATCCGGTCGAAAATGCGTCGCTGATGCCGTGGCTGGTGGGCACCGCGCTTCTCCACAGCGTATCGGTTCTCGAACGGCGCGGCGCGCTGATCTCGTGGACGTTGCTGCTGGCGATCCTCGCTTTCACGCTCAGCCTGATCGGGACATTCCTCGTCCGCTCGGGCGTGCTGACCAGCGTCCACGCCTTTGCCGTCGATCCGGCGCGGGGTATCTTCATCCTCGGCATGGTCGTCGGCCAGACGGGTATTGCCTTTGCGCTGTTCGCATGGCGCGCGCCGCACATGCGCTCGGGCGCGCTGTTCGGCGCGGTGTCGCGGGAAAGCGGCCTCGTCGCTAACAATATATTGCTGGCGAGTTCGGCGGCGACGGTATTCCTCGGGACGTTCTACCCTGTTTTGCTCGACGTCACCAGCGGCGACAAGATTTCGGTGGGGCCGCCGTTTTACGCGATCACCTTTGCTCCGATCATGGCGGCACTGCTTCTCGTGCTGTCGGCGGGGCCGATGCTACAGTGGCGGCGCGATAACTGGGCGCGGCTATGGACGCGGGTCCGCCGCCCGGCGCTGATCGCCGCTATCGTCGGTGTGATCACCGTTGCCGTGGCCGGCGTTGCGAAATTGCTCGTTGTCATCGGCTTTGCGCTCGCCGCATGGGTGATCGCCGGAGCGGTCGCCATCGTCATCGCACGCTGGCGGCTGGGGAGCGGCGAGGGGTCGCTGCTTCGCCGCGTCCGCGCCACGCCGCCGTCAGTCTATGGCCTGATCATCGCGCACCTTGGCATGGGTATCCTTGCCGCCGGAGTAACCGCAGCGAGCGCCTTTTCGACCGACCGCGTCGCAACGATGCGTCCGGGCGACAAGGTGGTCATCGGCGGCGTCACGGCGCGGCTCGACGCCTTTGCGCCGGTCGAGGGACCGAATTTCCACGCGATCCGCGCCGACTTCACGCTGATCTCGGGCACTTCGGCGCGGCTGATCTCGTCGGAGCGGCGCTTTTATCCGGTATCGAGCACGCGGACGACGGTCGCCGGCATAACCGACGGGCTGTTCGGCAATACCTATGTTGCCATTGGCGATCCCGGTGACGGCGCACCCGCCGGCGCGCTCGTTGTGCGGCTGTACGATCACCCGCTGGTCGGCTGGATCTGGGCCGGGCCGATGCTGATGGCGCTCGGCGGCCTGTTCTCGTTGACCGATCGCCGCCACCGCATCGGTGCGCCGTCGCGCGCGGCGATCGTCGCGACCGGCCCGCTGGCTCCCGTTCCGGCGTGAAGCGCCTCGTTTTCATCCTGCCGCTCGTCGTGCTGGCGGGTGTCCTCGTCGCGTTCGCCGCCGGGTTGCGCCACGATCCGTCGATCCTGCCGTCGCAGCTTCTCAACCGCCCGCTCCCGGCGTTTGCGCGCGCGAGTGTCGAGCCGGGGCAGCCGGGGTTTGGCTCGGCGATGCTGCGGGGTCAGCCGACCCTGCTCAACGTCTGGGCGTCGTGGTGCGCCGCGTGCAAATACGAACACCCGGTCCTGATGCAGCTGAGCGCCGCCGGGGTGCCGATCTATGGGCTGGTGTGGAAAGACACGGCCCCCGCCGCCGCCGCTGTGCTGGCGACTTCGGGCAACCCCTATCGCGCGACGGCCAACGACGCCGACGGACGGATCGGGATCGACCTCGGCATCGTTGCCGCTCCGGAAACCTTCGTCGTCGATGGCCATGGCCGAGTGCGCTACAAACAGATTGGCCCGATCACGCCCGAGGTCTGGGCGAACACCTTGTCGCCACTCCTCGCCAGCCTGCGCGCCGAAGGATGACGCGGGCCCTCCTGTTATTGTGGCTCGTCATCGCCGCACCGGTCGCGGCAGTGCTGCCCGCCGAGCAACTGTCCGACGCCCAGCAGGAGGCGCGCGCGCGCGTCATCAGCCGGGGATTGCGCTGCGTCCAGTGCCAGAACCAGTCGATCGACGACAGTGAGGCGCCGATCGCCCATGACCTGCGCGTCGTGCTGCGCGAACGCATCGCCGCCGGGGCGAGTGACGTCGAGGCGCGCGATTACATCGTCCAACGCTATGGCAGCTATGTCCTGCTCAAGCCCCCGGTCGAAGCCGGCACTTTGGTTTTGTGGCTTGGACCAGCGGCGTTCGTCGTCATCGGCGGCATTGCTGCGGTGATGACCGTCACCCGCCGCCGCACGATCGAACCGACCCCGCTGACCCCGGCCGAAGCCGCGCGGGTCGATACTTTGCTGGACGTATAATGCTCATCTGGACCATCCTGACGTTGATCGTCGCCGTCGTCGTTGCGGTGCTGACCCTGCCCCTCGTCCGCCGCTACGACGCGCGCCCAACCGGCGAAGGGGCCGCGCGACTGGTGCTGGTCGATCAGCTCGCCGACATCGACGCCCAGGAGCGAGTGGGGACGGTCAACGCGGTTGAGGCGGCGGCGCTGCGGGTCGAGACCAAGCGGCGCCTGCTCGTCGAAAGCGTGGGGGAGCGCCCGGCACGACCGCTGGGAACGGGGGCGCTCGGCCAGATCGCCGTCGCCGTGGCGGTGCTCGTCACGCTCGGTGGCACCCTGCTTTATTCGCGTCTTGGCACACCGGAAACGCCAGCCGCGCCGCCGTCGGTGCCAGCATCGGCGGCGGCGCCAGCGGCCGGCGGCGACGCGGCGGTGACGCAGCTTGTCGCGACGCTGGAATCGCGGCTGAAGGCCAATCCGGCTGATCCCGAGGGGTGGCGGATGCTCGGCTGGTCGCGCTATTCACTCGGCCAGTTTGCCGGCGCCGCTGACGCTTATAGCCATGCCGCGACGCTCAGCCCGAACCGCGCCGATCTTCAGTCGGCGCTGGGTGAGGCGTTGACGCTCGCCGCCAACGGCACTGTCACGCCCGCTGCGAAGGCCGCCTTCGACCGCGCCGTCGCGACCGATGCCGCCGACGCCCGCGCTGTTTACTTCCAAGGCGTTGCGCACGATCAGGCGGGCGATCACGCGGGTGCGGTCGACACATGGGTCAACCTGCTGAAATCGGCGCCGGCGGGGGCGCCGTGGGCGGCGGACGTGCGGCGGACGTTGACGCAAGTGGCGGGGCAGGCGGGCATCAGCCTGACCGGGCGGCTGCCCACCGATACCGCCGCTGCGACCGTTGCGCCGCCGCCGCTGGGGGCGCCGCCGCCGACCATCGGCGCGCTGCCACAGCCGAGCGAGAGCCAGACCGCCGCCGTCCGGGCGATGGCCCCCGACGCGCAACAAGCCATGATTCGGCAAATGGTTGACGGCCTCGCGGCGCGGCTCAAGGCAAATCCGCAGGACCCCGATGGCTGGTTGCGCCTGATCCGGGCGCGGATGGTGCAGGGCGATACCCCGGCGGCGGTGGCGGCGCGGGAGGCGGCGCTGGCGGCGCTGACGAACCCCGGTCAGCGCGCGGCGATCACCAATGGCGCGAAGGCACTCGGGGTGCCAGGGGCCTGAAGGGGCATCGTGTTACCAGCTTCCAATTCATCGCCGTCATCGTGTCGGCACGAGATAGTCGTGGAGCACCCGGCCGTATGGCAGGGTCATGTCGGTGACGATATGCAGCCCGTCGAGCTGTTCGAACACCGGCAGGTCGGCCATCGGGCAGTTGACTGATGGCGTCACCTCGACCCGTGCCCGCCCGGTCCATGCACCTCTGACGGTGATGTCGCTGAAATTGATCCCGACAAGCTGGGCAATCGCCGCCGATCCGTCGATATCGGGGATCAGTTTGAGCGTCACCTGCGTCCGCGCGAGGAGCGCCGCGATCGCGCCGAGGTCGCTCGCGCTCGTGTGCTTGTACACCATTGTCCCTGTCGCGACCGTCTGCCTCGCGTAGCTGAGGTGCCCGGTCAGCGTGTCGCTCTCGATCTTAAGCGTCGCTTGACCGAATTTCATTGGATAGCCCCAGATCTCGCGTCCGCCGGCGAGCGGCGGGCAATTATTCACGTACATCTGCGTCAGGAAGTTGCATTTTTCACCATTGAAGGTGCACGGGATCGCCTGGAGCGCCGCCGAATACGCGCCAAACCCCTGGCCGTCGGGCAGGTCGAGCCACTGGATCGACACGGTATCGCCGTCGGGCACGAGCGGCTCGGGGAGCATGGCCCGCATCCGCGCCGGATCGGTCCGGTAATGGACGATCAGATATTGCCGGTTGAAAAATTTGTACGGCCCCGTCGGATATGTCGGGCTCTGCAGCGGCATCGCGCTGAGCTTGAGAACATCCTGCTTGTTCATGGCTTTGCCCCCATGTCGGCGGCGTCCTTGATGTAATCGAACAGGACCCGCCCGTGCGGCAGCGACAGGTCGCTGACGAAATGCTTGCCGCCGACGATCCGGACGATTGGCAGGTCGGCGACCGGAGCGTTGACGTGCGGGGTCAATTGGAGCCGCGCCGGGCCGACCCAGCTGCCCTTCACAGTGATATTTTCGAGGTTGTACGCGACGAGCTGGCAGATTTTCGGTGTGCCATCGACGTCGGGGATGATCTTGAGGTTGCACGCTGTCTTAGCCATTGCCGTCGCCTGCGCCGCGACCCCGCCCGGGCTTTCGTACCACTTGTACGTCATCGTCCCCATCGCGACGACCTCGCCCGCATAATGGAGCGTGCCCGTGAGCGTGTCGGAGTTCACGACAAGCAAGGGCCGCGCATATTTTTTGGGGAACCCCCAGATCTCCCGCCCGGCGCTGATCGGCGGCTCGTCGTCGAGGTACATCTGCGCGGTATAGTTCATCGGCTCGCCGTCAAACGTGCACGGGATGACGATGCCGCTTTCGGTATAGTCGCCGAACCCCGAGCTGTCGGGCATCCGGATCCATTCGTACATCACGAGATTGTCGGCGTTCGGCACGAGCGGCTCGGGGACGGCGGCGCGCAGCGCGACCGGGTCGGTCTCGTAGGTAATGATCATGAATTCGCGGTTGATGAAGCGGTACGGGCCGAGCGGGTAGCTTGGCGCGGCGGCCGGCATCGACGGCAGCTTGAGGATTTCGTCAGGCGTCATTGATCGGTGAGCCTTTTGCTGCGGTCGTCGACCGTGTCGATGGGCGGGTGATTTGTCTTGCCCGTCCGTCCTACAAAAACGCGGCCTTGATATCGGTCGACGCGCGCACCCCGACGTCGTCGAGATGATCGTTCAACCACGTCGTCGCACAAGCGCGCCCGACGTCGCGGAGTTCCGTGAGGAAGCGCCAGTCGGAGTTCATCTTGCTGGTGACGCCGAGGCTGTTCATGAACTGCTCGTCCTTGATCGAATGGATCAGCATCCGGCGATGCTTGGTGTCGTCGAGCTGACCGTCGTCGATCAGGTGGCTGACGAAGGCGATCGCGCGCATTTCGCGCATCAGGCTTAAATTGAAGCTGATCTCGTTAATTCGGTTGAGAATATCCTTCGCCGTTTTCGGGATTTCGGGGCGGTTGAGCGGGTTGATGTGGACGATGATGACGTCGTTTGTTTTGCTGCCGTAGATCAGCGGGAAGATCGCGGGGTTGCCCATATAGCCACCGTCCCAATACGCTTCGCCGTCGATCATCACGCTGTGAAACAACAACGGCAGGCACCCCGACGCGAGGACCTGATCGGGGCCGATCTCGTGATTTTCGAAAACGCGGACCTTGCCGGTCTGGACGTTGGTCGCCGACAGAAACAGCTTGATCGGGCATCCTTCGCGTAACGTGTCGAAGTCGACGACGCTGTTCAGGATTTTCTTCAGCGGGTTCACGTTCATCGGGTTGAGTTCGTAGGCACTCATCAGCCGCGACAGGATATCCAAAAACATGAACGTCGGGCTGTGATCGAGGCTGTTATTGCCCATCATCTTGTCGATCAGCGACGGCTGGAACGGGCCCTTGGCGCCCTCGTCGCTTATCTTTTTCCAGAAATTTTCAAGCTGCTCGCACGCGCCCTCGGCCCCACCGATCGTCAGGCCGAAACCAAGGACGGTGGCGTTCATCGCGCCCGCGCTCGTCGCGCTGACCGCGTCGAAGGTAACGCGCCCGTCTTCGAGCAGGCGGTCGAGAACACCCCACGCAAAGGCACCGTGCGCGCCGCCACCCTGCAGCGCGAGGTTGACCTTCTTGCTGCTGACCCCCGGGGTGTACGGGGTCGGCGGAGGAGTCATTGGCTTGACCATGTCGCTCCCTGCGTCCCGCCACGCCATGTCGGACTTTGCAGTGGTGACCTTGCCTACCGCACGGTAGATGTGGCGACAAGGTCGATTCGCCGCACCTGCACTTTCGCGGGCGCGGCCGTCCGGTAACGGTTAGTAAAGGATTTCAGATGCTTAAGGGACTTAGCGCGATCGTCACGGGCTCTACCAGCGGCATCGGGCTGGGCATTGCCCATATCCTGGCGTCGAGGGGCGCGAACCTCGTCATCAACGGCTTCGGCGACGCCGCCGCGATCGAAACCGAA
>JAYTXW010000052.1:0-4131 GCA_043742745.1 Sphingomonadaceae bacterium | reverse complement strand
CGCGGCGGCAAGGTCATCCTGATCAGCGACGCCGAGGGCATCGCCGCCGCTGGCGAGGGGTGCGTGGCGACGATTACCATGCCGCGCGTCCATCCGCTGATCGCGCCGCTGGTCTATGCTGTGCCCGTCCAGCTGCTCGCGTACCACGTCGCGGTCATCAAGGGGACCGATGTCGACCAGCCGCGCAATCTAGCGAAGTCGGTGACGGTCGAATAGCTAAATCGCGTTCAGCTCAGCCATATCCGCCGCCGAAAGGGCCAGCGCCGACGCCGCGAGGTTCTCGTTAAGGTGCGCGACTGACGATGTGCCGGGGATGAGCAGGATGTTCGGCGACCGAGCGAGGAGCCACGCCAGCGCAACCTGAAGCGGCGTCGCCGCGATCCGCGCCGCGACGGCGGACAGCGCGGTCGACTGGAGCGGGCTGAACCCCCCGAGCGGGAGATAGGGAACATACGCGATCCCCGCTGCCGCAAGGTCGTCGATCAACGCGTCGTTGCCGCGGGTGGCGATGTTGTACAGGTTCTGGACACAAGCGACGGCGACGATGCCGCGCGCCTCGGCGACCTGGGTCGGCGTGACGTTGCTCAGGCCGACGTGGCCAATTACCCCCTTCGCCTGCAGTCCGGCAAGGGCGTCGACCCGCGCTGCGACCGACCCTTCGCTCGGCGTCATGCCGCCGCCCATGATGCGCAGGTTGACGACCTCGATGACGTCGCGGTTGAGGTTGCGGCGGTTGTCGTCGACCGCAGCGATCAGTTCGGCGGGTGACTGCGCCGGGTTCCACGACGAATCGTCGCCGCGCACCGCGCCGACCTTGGTAACGATGACGAGATCGTCGGGATACGGGTGCAACGCCTCGCGGATGATCTGGTTGGTAACGTGCGGGCCGTAATAGTCGCTCGTATCGATGTGATCGACCCCGGCCGCGACCGCCGCGCGGAGCACCGCGACGCACGCCGCACGATCCTTCGGCGCGCCGTAGACGTGTGGCCCAGCAAGCTGCATCGCGCCATAGCCCATCCGGCGGACGGCGCGCGCGCCAAGCCGATACGTGGCGCTGGTCATATCTTCTCCTCAGCCAACCGCACCAACTACTTCGCCGGTGGCGCCGTTCCCTTCATTCCCCGCCACAGCGCCTTGTTGAACGCTTCGGTGTCGAGCTTGTCCTCCTGACTGAAGTCCTGCCCCGCCGTCGCCGCCGACCACCATGCGGCGGTCCGTTCGGGAGCAAGCGTTGTGGGGCGAGCGGCGGCGGCGCGGACCGTCGGCTTCGGCAGGTCGGTCGCGTCGAGGGTCGACGACCAGCGCGCGGTGTAGCTCCAGTCGGCGAGCTTCGGGTCGAAGGCATCGGCCATCGGCAGCGCGAGGCTGTCGTTCAGCCCGAGCGGCGGCAGATCGAGGAGGCGTTCGATCGTCTTGAGCAGGTTGACCGTCGAATAGCGCGTCGACACGAGCGCGCCGTGCTTGACGCCGGGGCCGATCAAGTAGGCGAGGCTGCGGTGCGCATCGACGTGATCGGCCCCGTTCTGCGCGTCATCCTCGACGATAATGATCAGCGTGTCCTTGCCGGCGGGCGACTTGGCGACGATCTCGGCGACGCGCCCGATTGCATAGTCGTTATCGGCGATCTGGCGGTCGGGCGTGTTCACCCCGTCGATCGCCTCGGCAAAATCACCGAAATGATCGTGCGCGAGGCGGAGCAGCGTCAGGCGCGGAGTCGCCCCGGCGGCGACGCGCGGCAGCCAGTCGCGCTGCCACTCCTCGAGCCGCCAGTAATCGGCAAACCCCTGGTCGAAGCCACGGAAGTACGGATCGGTCACCGGCGCCAGCCGCGCATCGGCGGCCCACATCACCTGGAGCTGCTTGGCCGCCGGATCACGCTCGCGAGGGATGCGGTTCGCCCCCGCCTCTTTCTCATACCGGCTATTGTCGGAGTAAAAGCCATAGTTGCGGACGCTCAGCCCCTTGGCCATGGCGGCCGCCCACAACGTCCCTGCTCCCGCTGCCCCGTCGGGGGCGTCGGCGGCGGACAGATCGGCGGGCCCGGCCAGCAGATCGGGGTCGTTCGGCACGTCGGGGTTGGCGGCGTGGCGCCCGGCGGCGTCGAGCGCGACGTTGACGAAGCGGTTGGTCCCTTCACTCTCGTACGCCAGTCCCTTGCCGGCATAGCCGACCGGCGTGATCCGCTCGAGCAGGTCGAGCGCGCGCGCCTGTGTCGACCAGCTCCACCCCGTCCCCGACACTTCGCCCGCGTCGAAGAAGCGGTCGAACGTGACGAACTGCTTCGCCAGCGCGTGGTGGTTCGGGGTGATCGCATCGGGGAACAAGGTCAGCGCGGCGTCACCGTCGCCGGGGCGAAGGTCGCCGAGAACCTGATCGTATGTCCGGTTTTCCTTGACGATGTAGATGATGTTCTTCACCCGCCCGCGCATCGCGGTCATCACCGCCTCCGCGCTCGCCGCCCGCGCCCGCGACGGCGCGCCGATGTTGCGCGCGACCTGCGCCGTCAGCCGCACCAGCGCGGGCTTGGCGGGGATCGGCAGCGTCAACAGCGAGCCGACCTGCCGTTGGAGGATGTACATTCCGCTCGTTCGGCAGGCGACTTCGCCGGCGGGCTTGGTTGCAAAGTTATCGCGGCACGCGCCGGGATTGGGTCCTGCCAGCCCCTTGAAATTGGCGACGACCAGCCGCCCGCCCGCGACCGCCACGGCATCGGGATACCAGCCGGTCGGGACGAGCCCAGCCAGCGCGGCGTTGCTGCCCGACGGCGCCGCAAGCGTCTTCGCAAGATCGATCGCGGCGACCGCGTCGACCCCGCCGAGCGTTACCCACAAGCGGTCCCCGGCGAGTGCCAAGGCGTTGGGGTTGAGTCCCTTTGCTCGCCCCGCGCCGCCGGTTGCGATCGCCGCAATCGGGTATTCGGTGACGCTCTTGCCGTCAGCCGCGAGCGCGATCAGCGTATCGGCGTTGTCGCCCGTTGCCAGCACCCGCCCATCGGGCAGCGCGAGGAGCGCGGTCGGCTCGGCGATCGTCTTCGCCCGCGCGACGATGTTGAGGCTGTCGTCGACGATCGTCAGGGTTATCAGTTCACGGTCGCGGGGACTGCTGACGACGGCGCGTCCGGGTCCCGCCATCGCGACGCGGAACGGGTACGTGCCGCCCGGAACGCCGCGCTGGGTGGCGTCGAGCTTGCCCGGACGGAGGTCGATCTCGGCGACCACCTTGCGGCTGCCGGCGTCGATCAGACTGACCGAATCGTTGAAGAAATTGGCGACGAGCAACCGACTCGGCGACGCCCAGACAACGCCCGCTGCTGCCGGTTTGACGCGCAGACCAAGGCCCGCCTTGTGGCCGAGAAAGATCGGCGCGCCGTCGGGGGCGAGTTTGGTGCCGTCCCAGCCGAACGTCATCACCGCATCGCCGACACCCAGCGTCGCCGCGATCCGTTTGCCATCGGGCGACCATGCGACCCCGGCGAAGGTCGCCGGCAGCGGCAGTTCGGCGATCTTGGTCGCCCCCCGGACGCCGGGACGGAAGATCATCAGCCGCTCGGTCGAATGCGCCCGGTCGGGCGACCCGTCGGGCAACGCCATGCCGTTGAACCCGCTCGTCAGCACGGCGACGAGCGCGCCATCGGGCGACGCCGCCACCGCCGCCGGATTGGTGATTGCGACCGACCCGCGCCTGCCATCGAGCGTCCCGAGCGCCGTGAGCACCGCGCCCGTGGCCGCCAGCGGCGTGATGCGAAAGCCGTTCGGCGTCGCTGGGGCATCATCGGCGTCGCGGGCGGAGGCAGCGGTGGCCAGTGCAAGCGCCAGCAGCGCTCCGGTCGAAACAATCGCGCGCATCGTCGTGCTCCCCATCGTTACCGGCTTTTAGTCCGGCGCGCGGCGCAACGCAAAAGGCCGGTCGCGCGCTCGCGACCGGCCTTACGGCATTTCGATGACGGTTCGACTTATACCAAGGCTCTTGGTTTCTGACTCTTCGGGGGATTCCCAGTCTGGTGGTAATCTGATTCAACATCGCGAGCTTTGGGAGGATTGCGATGGCGTCGGCGGTTGGGCTTCGGGACGATTTTGACGGGGCTGGCCTTCGACGACTGGCGCGATTGAGCGGGGACGCGAACCAGGT
>JAYTXW010000051.1:0-4677 GCA_043742745.1 Sphingomonadaceae bacterium | reverse complement strand
TCAGCCGCGATACCTACAAAGCACGCCGCTCTGTCGCCCTAGCCGAGTGGCAGGTAGTTATGAGCTAACGCAAGGTCCGGTTTGGCATTCCTACGTCCGTCCGAGACAAGTGACCATTAGACTGACAGCGCCCTTCGCCTGACAGCCCTCTGCCGGCGAAGAACGGCAAGGCAACGTTGCTTGGCGATCCGCTCGCTGTCTTGCTCGCGCCGTACGACGACATGGGCTCCTTCAGCGGGCGCATTCGGGTTGCCGTGCCGCGCCTCGGTGACGGCGAGGCTAGGTGATGCCGCGTCGTATTCGCGCTGTCAGCTCCAGTTCGTCGCGGGCGATTAGCACCTTGTGGCGAATGTCCGATGGCAGCGAGCGCTGCTCGGCGAGGAAGCGGTCGACCACGGCCAGAGCCGCATCGTCCACTTGGCCGCCGATGAAGGCGTCGATCCAGGTGGGCAAGAAGAAAATCCGGCGGTGCTGCCGGATCCACTCGAGCCGTTCCAGCGCTGGACGAAGGAACCGCAAGGTGAGCGGCGCCTGCTCGACCGTGTTGAAGTTGAGGAGGCTCTCGCTCGCCCATGCTTCGTTGAGTGCCGCATCGTCGAAGTACCGCTTAAAATACTCCGCCTTGGTCTCGCCTCCAGGCGTTGCGGCGCGGGCGACGAACGCGTCCTTTGCCGCCTCCGTCGTCTGGTCGAGCAGCCGCTCGGCGTCGAACAGTGCCGTCGCGTCGGGAGCGTCGATCGCGATCAGCCGCCGGACGATCGCCCAGCGGGTCGGCTGGTGGATAGCTACGCCGACGAGTGTGGCGCGACCAGCGAGCAGCGCCCGTATGCGCTCCAAGGCCAACGGAGTGCGCGCTGTCGCGATGAGCCGATCGAGCGCGTCCTTGCGTAGTCCATAGCCGAGTCGCGCATCGTCGATGCGCGTGAGCAGTGACGCCTCCCAGCGGCCGCGTAGCGTCGCCGCCTTCGCCTCCGGGAGGTAGAGGTCAAGGGTGGTTGCGCCCCGTGCCAAGATTGTCCGCGACACCTGTTCGTCGGGTTCGCCCGGTAGGTGGTCCAAGAGGACGGCGAGGTAGCGTTCCGGCGCGAACCGCACGTCGCGGACCGTGTCCCACAGCGCACTCCACAGCATCGCACGGAGCAGCGTATTCTTTACCTCACCAACATGGGCCACGATCCAGTCGACGGTGCGATCGTCGGGCAGGAACAGACCGTAGCCCTGGTCCCCCTCATTTGCCCAGACATAGTCCGGTACCGGTAGCCCTACCGCCGCGGCGACCGCGGCGGTCTGCCCCTTGAACGCGGCGTCGAGCACGATGTCTTCGCGGTCGTGATAGCTCAAACGAACGCGCACCTTCATCGGCCAGCCGCCGCCTGGGTCGCCGGGAAGCGACCGTGCGGGTCGTTGGGTAAGCACCAGCGAGGAGATACGACCGTCCGCCAGCGCCAGCCGGGTGTCGACGCGGGGAAGGCCGGCGCGAAGCATATACGCCTGCCCGAATGCTCCAAGGTCGACGCCCGACGCCTCGCCGATTGAGCCGAGCAGATCCTGCCACGTCGCGTTGCCATAGGCATGGCGCGTCAGAAAAAGGTGTAGCCCGCGCCGAAACCCGTCCTCGCCCGCCATGAACGCGAGCTGTTTGATGACCGCCGGCGCCTTGTTGTAAACGATCGGGCCGTAATTGCTCTTTGCGGCGTCGAGGTTGTCGAGCGGTTGCCACAACGCCTGCGTGCCACTGGTTGCGTCGGCGCGGTATGCGGGCGTTTTGGTAGAGAGCAGGAAGGTCGTCCAGGCGTTGCTATCGGGCTGCAGCTCATCCTGAATGCGCGCAGCCATATAGGTCGCGAACCCCTCCTTCAGCCACAGATCGTCGAACCAGCGCATGGTGACGAAGTCCCCGAACCACTGGTGGCTGATCTCATGGTAGATGGTCGCGTCGCGGTTGAGCCGCTGCGGCAGCGTCGGCGGCTCGCGGAATACGAAGCGGTCCTCGCTGTAGAACACCGCCCCGACATGCTCCATGCCGCCGAACGGGAAGGCGGGGGCGAGCAGCAGGTCGAGCTTGGCAAACGGGTAGGGTACGTCGAACCAGTCGGCCAGCCAGCGCACCGCGGAACGGTTTGTAGCGATCTGCGCGTCAGCGTCGACTTCGCTGCGGCGCGATGCGCGGGCATAGAGGCTAATCGACCGATCGCCGGGTGATGCCGAGGTCCAGTGCGCCCATGGTCCGGCGGCGAAGGCGGCGAGATAGGTTGAGATTGGCTCCGTCTCGGCGAACCGCCAGCGGGCGCCACCCGCAAACGGGTCCTTGGCCGCTAGCGCGCCGTTCGCGAGGATCGTCCATCCAGTCGGCGCCGTGATCGACCAGCGGAACCGCGCCTTCAGGTCGGGCTGGTCGAAGCATGGGAACAGCAAGTTCGCGTCTGCGGGTACCAGGAGTGTGTAGAGGTAGGTCTGCCCGTCGGTCTCGTCATGGAACCGGATGATCGGCGTACCCGCTGCGGCGATCGGCGTCTCGAACCGGGCCGACACCGCGTTTGCGCCGTGCGTCAACAGCCGCTCCGGGAGAACGAGGTGGCCCTCGTTGCGCCCGTCGACCGCCATCGGCCGGCCGTTGACCTGCAAGTCAGCGAGCAGCGGGCCGCGGAAATCGAGCACCAAATCGCCGCTCGACGCGGCGCGATCGAAGCCGATGTCTACCGTGCCGGCTGCGCTGTCCGCCCCTGTCAGGTCGAGCGACAGATCGTAGTGCAGGTTCGAGATCTGCCGGGCCCGCCGGCGCGCCAGCGCGAGCGAAATACCCGGCGCGACGCTCTCGTTGGACGCCGCACTCACGACACTCGCGTGCGCGACGGACCAACCGAACGGGGGGAGCAGCAGTGCGGAGCGCAGCAGCGCGCGCCGATCGGTCGGAGATTTCAAGGCGGACCTTTCAATTAGTGTGGCCGCGACTCTAGAGCAGCGGATGACCGTCACAAGCGACTACGGTCACCACCTATGATTGAATAGAACTCCGCACCTACCGTCTCGCGCAACACTTAGCTCCCGGTCGTTGCAGACAGTGCTGCGTCGACCAGAGCCGCTGCCTTGGCATAGGGTACGTAAAATGCATCGATATGGTCGGCGGTGTCGCCGCGTATGAAAACCCCGCGTGGGTTCGAAAACTCGCGGAACCCTTCGATGCCATGGTGCCGGCCCATGCCGCTCATGCCTGAGCCGCCGAAGCCCATGGACGGCAGCGCGCTCTGGATCGCGCATGTGTTGACGGCCGCACCGCCCGAGGTTGTCGCCGCCAGCACCTCGTCGGTAACGGCAGGGTCGTCGCCGAAGACGTATAAACCGAGCGGACGCTCGCCGGCATTGATCCCTGCGATTGCCGTGTTGAGGTCGTCGTAGGGAACGACCGGCAGCAGCGGCCCGAATATCTCCTCCTGCATCAGCCGTAGGTCGGATGGAGGGTCGATGATGAGCGACAGCGGCATGCGGCGGGTGGCGCGGTCGACGACGCCGTCGTCCTCGAGGCAGACGACGCGCGTCTGACGTGCCGCCGCCTCGTCGAGCAGGCCGATCATCCGGTCGAGGTGGCGCGGCGAGACAATGCCGGTGCAGTCGTCGCCCTTGGCATAGCCGGGCGCGGCGCGGCGCATAAACTCTTGCGCGTGGGCGACGAAGGTCTCGACCTCGCCGCGCGGGACGAGCGCATAGTCGACCGAGACACACATCTGGCCATTCTTGACCGTCTTGGTGCCGACGACCGACTCGACGTTAGCGAGCGTCACCGACCCCGGCGTCAGGATCGCCGGGCACTTGCCGCCGAGTTCAAGCGTCACCGGCGTCAGGTTCTTCGCCGCTGCCGCCATGACCAGCCGCCCGACCGCCGGACTCCCAGTGTAGAGCAGATGATCCCACGGCATGGCGGAGAACGCCTCGGCGAGTTCGCGGTCGCCGACGACGACATGGACAAGATCCTGCGGGTACGTTGCCGCGATCATCTCGGCGAGTAACGCGGCGCACGTCGGGGTATATTCCGACGGCTTGATGATGACGCGGTTGCCGGCAGCGAGCATCTCGGTCAAAGGCCCGATCGACAGGTCGAACGGGAAATTCCACGGCACGATGTTGCCGACGACGCCCTTGGGCTGCAGCTGGACATAGGCGCGGGCATTGCCCATCGCCGCTGCGTCGACATCGCGGGGGCTCGGAGCCATCCATTCTTCGAGGTGGGCAAGGACATATTGCGCGCGGCCAACGATGCCGAGCATCTCGATCAGGTCAGATGCGCCCTTCGGATGTGCGCCGAAGTCTTCAGCGACGGCGGCGGCGATCCGGTCGCGGTGGCTAATCAACATGTTGATCAGCGCCGTCACCCGCTCGCGCCGCGCCACCAGCGTGGGAAAGCGATCTGCGGCGAAAGCCGCCCGCTGCGCGGCGAAGACGCGGCCCAGTTCGGAGATAGCCGCTCGGTCGCCTCCGGTATCGCTAAACGGCGTGGCGGCGGGGTCGAATATAGACATGCTGTGTTCCTCAGTCGACAGTGGGCGTCATCGCGGCGAGAAGCGTAGTACGCTCCTCGCGCGCCGTCTCGCCCGACTCGACAACGGCGCGGTGGAGCCCCTTGAGCTCCGCGGGAACGTACACGTGAAGCATGTCGCCGTGATATGCCGCCCACACGGCCTC